>NZ_QGLF01000005.1:300000-578200 GCF_003173055.1 Zavarzinia compransoris | reverse complement strand
GGCAAAATATTCCGACGGCTTCATCGTCAGCTTCGCCCGGAAATCCCCCAGCTTGCCCGACGTGTGCTTCACGCTCGCCCGGATGTCCATCATCGTGTTCATCCAGTTGAACCAGAATTCCGAACCCTCGGTATAGACGACCTTCAGTTTGGGGAAGCGTTCCAGCACCTCGCCGAAGATGAATTGCCACATCGACCGCGTCATCCAGAACGGGAATTCCATCAGGAAGCAGCCGATCGCCCCCGGCACCGGCGCCATCGGCGGGGACGCACCCGAATGGAAGTGGATCGCCATGTTCTGATCTTCGCAGATCCGCCACACCGGATCGTATTTCGGGTGGTTGTAGGGATCGAAGCCGTCGGTCATGCAGGGGAAGACCACGCCCTGGAGGCCGTTCTTCTTCGCCCAGGCGATTTCCTTCACCGCCACCTCGATGTCGAAGACCACCGGGATCACCGCGAGGCCGATCCGGCGCAAGGGGTTCTCCTTGCAGAAATCGACCATCCAGCGGTTATGCGCCCGGGCCCCGGCCCACAGCAGTTCCGGATCCGCGCCCTGGCAGCGCAAGCCGATGTCGGCGCCGAAGGGCGGTGCGTTCCGCTCGGTGATGCCGTCCGGGAACAGGACTTCGGCGACGATGCCGTCGCCGTCCAGCACCTTGTCGCGCAGCGTGCCGTCCCAGACGCCGAAAATGTCGTTGCCGCAGGCGGCGCGCCATTTGTCGTTGAAGTCCTTGACCAGCAGCTTTTCTTCCATCATCTCGCGGAAGGCGATTTCCTTCGGCAGCCGCTCGTCGAATTCCGCGTGATACTTGCTGTCGAGATAGTCGCGATATTTCTCGGGCGGCAGCCCGGCGTGGCCATCCCCGGATATCACCAGATAGCGGTCCATCTCTTCCTCCACTCGCCGTTTTCCGCGGCTATCGTTCTGACCGGCGGGGCCGGCTTCTCTCATGGGCAGGGTAGGCGCCCCCGGCACCAGCCGGAAGGGAGCGCCCACGAATTCATCGTTCGCCGGGGCGAACAATAAAATCCGATGCGTTACATCGCCTGGGCATAGGTGATGTGCATCGGCACGGTCAGGCCGCCGTCGACCACGAGTTCGGCCCCGGTGACCATGGCCGCCCGGTCGGACGCGAGGAAGAGGATGGCCTCGGCGATCTCGCCCGCCTCGATCAGGCGGCCGAGCGGCGTATCCCGCGACATGCCGGCAACCAGCGCCTCGCGGCCGCCCAGCATGTCGGCGACCGGCGCCAGGATCGGCGTGTCGACATAGCCGGGCAGCACGGTGTTGCAGCGGATCGGCGGCTGGAACAGCGCGCCCGAGAGGGCGACCGATTTCGACATCATGCGCACCGCCGCCTTGGTCGTGTTGTAGACGAAGCTGGCGGCATGGGCGTGGATGCCCTGGACCGAGGAAATATTGACGATGGCCCCGCCCCGCCCGGTCTCGGCGATCGCCAGGAGGCCATGCTTGCAGCCGAGGAAAGTGCCGGTCTGGTTGACCCCGACCACCCGGTTCCAATCCTCGATCTCGGTATTGGCGACGCTGGAGGTGAATGAAATGCCGGCGGCATTGACGACGACGTCGAGCCCGCCGAACGCCGCCCTGGCCGCGGCGACGGCGGCGATCCAGCCGGCCTCGTCGGCAACGTCGAGGGTTACCGCGATCGCCCGCCCGCCGAGGGCCGCCGCGCGTTCCCCGGCAAGGCCGGCGTTGATGTCGGCGATGACCGCCGAACCGCCCCGGGCGACGAAGCCCTCGACCGTGGCATGGCCGATGCCCGAGGCGCCGCCGGTGACGAGGGCGACGCGGCCGGCGAAATCCTGTCCGCTCATGATGCCCTCAGGCGATGAAATTGGCATGGCAGGTGCCGATCCCCTGGATCGTCACCCGGACCGCGTCGCCGGCCGCGACCGGGATCAGCGCGGCCAGCGAGCCGGACAGGATCACTTCCCCCGCCTTCAGCGGGATGCCCCGCGCGCCCAGGGTATTGGCCAGCCAGGCCATGGCGTTGACCGGCGAATCCAGGGTGGCGGCGCCCGCCCCGGTGCCGACGATGCGGCCGTTCTTCTCGATGATCATGCCGGCCAGCGCAAGGTCGAGGTGACGCGGGTCGACCAGCCGGTCGCCCAGCACGAAGACGCCGCAGGAGGCATTGTCCGCGACCGTATCGGCGATGGCGATCTTCCAGTCGGTGATGCGGGAATCGACGATTTCGAGACAGGCGATCACGCCGTCCGTCGCCCGCAGGACATCGGCATTGGTGACGCCCGGGCCCATCAGGTCGCGCTTCAGGACGAAGCCGATCTCGCCCTCCGCCCTTGGCTGGATCATGGTCGCCATCGAAATCTCGCCCCGCTCCGGCACCGCCATCTCGGCCAGGAGCATGCCGAAATCGGGCTGGTTCACGCCCAGCATGGTCTGGACGGGACGCGAGGTGACGCCGATCTTCTTGCCGACGATGCGATTGGCCGCCGTGATCCGATGCGACAGGAAGGCGGTCTGGACGGCATAGGCATCGTCGACCGTGATCGGAAAGCCGCGCCCGGAAAGGGGCGCGACCGTGCTGCGCGCGACGAGGGCCCGGTGCAGTTCGAGACCCAGCGCCGCGATAGTGTCCTGGTCCATCGCAGGTGCCCTTCAATGGTGGCCGGCGGCATGGCCGCCGCCGGCCGGATCGATGCTCAGACGCCGCGGCGCTTCAGTTCGGCCGGGGTGTAATCGCCCGGTTTCCGCCCGCCGACATTGAACTTCGGCTTGTTCTTCAGCTCGTTGGTCAGCCGGTCCGCCATATAGGCGCCGGAGACGAGATCGTGGTAGCAGCAGACCCGGGTCATGAAGATCTGCGCCGCGTAATCATAGGAGACCGTGTTCAGCGCGAAGCGGTAAAGCTCGCCCCGCGCGTCGTACATGTCGGCCAGCAGCGGCAGGTGGGTGTCCTCGTCGGCATAGATGGTGCGCGCGCCATAGATGTGACGGATGCCGTCCTTCAGCTTGGCCTTCAGGACCCAGACGCGGTGCAGTTCCCAGCGCATGAAATCCGGGTTCAGGTGCGACTTGCCGAGCAGGGTCTTGTAGGACGCCGCCGGATCCTCGACCTTGTAGTTGTTGTAGGGCACGAAGATTTCCTTCTTGCCCACCAGTTCCCAGGTGTAACGCTTGGGCGACTGGGCCCACAGGCGGGTGTCGTCCACGGTGTGGAAACCGCCGGGCCCGAGCGGATAGTCGCCGGCCACTTCCGGCGCCTGCTTCACGCGGCGGGTGCCCGGGACATATTGATAGGCCATGGTCGGATTGCTGTCGAAGGCCCAGGTTTCCTGCACCAGGGCGATCGAGCCGCGCTCGCGTTCCGGCTTGGTGGTTTCGCGGAAGACGAAGGACGATTGCGGCGAGCCCGCCTCGCGCGGGGTGTTCGGGTCGTAGGGGGGCGCGTAGATGTCCCACTTCTGGCCGCCCCAGGCGATATTGCCGTCCGGATAGACCACGGCTTCGTCGTAGTCGCCGGTCTCGGTGAAGGCCTTGGTCGCGGTGATGACGTTCCAGATCTGCTCGATGCCCGACTTCGGGAAGGGGAAGGCGGCGCCGCCCTTCACGTTGGTGATGCCTTCCTGGCTGGCGGTGAGCGCGGCCAGTTCGGCATTCTGCCTGATCTGTTCGTGCGTCCAGTCGGAATAGCGGAAATCCCGATGGCACGGATAGACATGCATCTTGAAGGTGTCGGGATAGCGCTTGAACATCGCCTGCTGGCCGGCCGACAGCTTGTCGGCATATTGCGCGAGGCTCTGCGCCGTGATGGTGAAGATCGGCTTTTCGGAGGCGTAAGGGTCGGGCAGCGGCGTGCCGGTGCCGGCGAAGGAAATGCCCGGGGGCGTGCCCAGCCACTTGCCCGACCAGGGGGCGATGGAACCGTCGGCATTGCCTTCCTTCACCGCGCCCATGGGGGTCAGCGTGGAGCCGAGCTTGCCGATCTCGTCCGCCGAAGCCTTGGCCAGGGCGAATTTGGGCAGCCCCGCCATCAGTGCAGCGGCGCCGACGCCCTTGACGAAGGTTCTGCGATCCATGATGTCTCCTCCCATCTTTCTCAGAACGTGTATTTGACCGAGGCGATCGCGTAATCGCGGTCGACCAGCGGGCGCTCGATCGAATCGTAGTCGCCGAAGAAGGCGTTGTAGACGGCGCTGATCTCGAGATTGTTCAGGTAGCGGAACTTGACCCCGACCGAGGCGCGGACGTCGCCGTTGCCCGACAGGGCGCCCAGCGAGCCCGAATAGGACGGCGTGCCGAAGGCGATCCCGAAGGTTACGGGAATGAACATGTCCCAGCCGCCGGGGAAGACGTCGGTATAGGCGAATTCCGCCAGGCCCTGGAAGCCCCACGACGTGTCGTCGCCGGACAGGCGGTTGAATTCGTTGATATTGTTGCCGTTGCCGTCCTGCAGCGGCGCGCCTTCGGCATCGTAGAGGTAGAGCGTGTCGTGGCGCACCACGTGATTGACGCTGACCTCGCCGATCAGGGTGAGCGAGTCCCAATAGTCGGACGAGCCGAGGATGTAGAGCGCGTTGAGGTTGGCCTGCCAGATGTCGCCGCGCACCGGCTGGGGGGCCTTGATGCCCGAGATATTGCCGTCGACCAGCAGGGGTGCATCCTGGCGGAAGGCGAAATCGAAGCCGAAATTCACCGCGCCGATCGAGGTCGAGGCCGAGAAGCCATAGAGCTTGACGTCGTCGAAATAGGTGACGGTCGACGTATAGGGCAGGTAGAGCGGCGCGACGGCGCCGACGAGATCGTCGATCGCCTGGGTCGCCTGCGCCTGCATGCCGCCGCAATCCTGGCCGAGCAGGGTGCAAAGCGTGCTGGTGACGGCACCGATCACCGTGCCCTTGCGGAAGACGTCGGTGCGCGGGGTCGAGATTTCGAGCACCGGCAGCGGGTTCTTCTCGTGGTATTTCACGAAATAGGCGCCGGTGCTGATCGCCTCGGTCAGCATATAGGTGAAGCCCAGGCCCCATTGCGCGGCATTGTTCGGCTTCTTTTCGCCGGCATAGCGGACGTCGAAGCGCTGGTCGTCGGGATTGCCGACCCCGAGCACGTTCTGGCTGAGGATATTCGACAGCAATTGCGCGATCTGCTGCGGGATGCCTAAGCTGTCGCAATTCGGGATCGAAGCGCTGAGCGTACAGGCCGAGGCATATTGGGCGATCACGCTCGGGAACGGATTGACCGAGCCATAGGCGAATTGGGCGCCCGGGCCCACCAGGTCGGCGCGGCTGAAATAGGCGCCGACGCCGTCGAGATTGGTCTGTTCCCAGTCGAACTGGTAGTAGCCGATCAGGCTGAAATCGTCGGTCAGGCCCCAATTGAAGGAGACCTGCGGCGAGGGCAGCAGGATATCCTTGACCTCCGCCGCCGGTGAATTGGCGCGGGTGGCATCGGCGACGCCCTGGCTGAAGGAAATATTGCCGAAGAACAGGCTCTCGCCCCAGGCCACCACATGGTTGCCGACGCGCACCGACAGGCTGGTGTCGAACACGTCGAAATTGCCATAGGCGAAATAATCGAGAGCGCGGAACCGGCCGCCGTTGGTGTAGCGCGTCTGCCCGGTGAATTCGTCGATCGGCGATTCATATTTGTTGATACCGTCGGGATAGGCGGAATCGTTCGAATTCTTGTCATGGTAGACGAAATCGTAGAAGGCGTTGCCACTGAATTTGAAGCCGAAATCCTTGTACTTGAAATTGGCTTCCATCAGCGCGCTGAAGGCATTGGTGATCAGGTCGCCCTTCTCGAAGTTCCGGTTCGGATCGTCGAAATTCCACACTTTCGGCGTCTGGGTGCCGACCTGGAGGCGCGGCAGCAGGGGGATCTGCGGCAGCAGGAAGACGGTCGCATATTCGGTTTCGGGGTCCGTCGTCTTCGGGCTGGGGTCTTCGGCCCGGACGCCGACCGAATAGGTGGTGGTGACATTGACGGAAAGGCTGGCACCATTGTCGAATTCATAGACTTCGGCGAGGGCGACGCCGCCGGCGCCGATGACGCCCGCGATCGCGCCCGCCCTGGCCATGGCCCGGCCCGTGGTCCGCCGCCGGCGCGCCGCCGCGTTGCTGTTCCGCTTCATGTCCGTCCCCCGCTTGCCGGGCTGCGATGTCTTGGACCGCTTTGCCCTTTTTGCCCCTATTGATTGCATCATGGACGCCGCCCCAGAAGCCTGCTTTCGCACCGCGAACGCAAATTTATCCCCGGGCCGGCGTCTAATTCCCGCGGCCGCTCAAACCGTTGCGCGGCCGAGGAAGGCGATGCACTCGGCGTTGAAGTAATCCCGGTCCTCGATCATCACCCAGTGGCCGCATTGGTTGGACAGGATCACCTTCGCCTGCGGCAGTTTCTCGGCCAGGATCTGGGCATGGGCGACCGGCAGGAACTTGTCGTGGGTGCCCCAGAAGGCGAGAACCGGACAGGCGATCTCGTGCAGCCGGTCGGCATAGACGCCGACCCGCATCGAGGCATAGACCGGGATCGGCTGGCGCAGCGCCACCGGATAGCGCTCGTCCACCGCCTCGTCGGTAATATGCTTCAGGTCGTGGACGAGGTGACCCAGGAGGTCGCGGAAATCGTCGATCTCGAACGGCCGGTTCGAGACGAACTGCAGCATGCGCAGCACGCCCGGCATGGAGAAGGCATACTCCTGCGGCTCCTGCAGGCCGCCCGGCGCCATCAGGATCAGCTTGGGCACGAGCCCCGGATAGGTCAGGGTGAACTGGAGGGCGATCGCGCCGCCCAGCGAATTGCCGATCGGAACCACCTGGGTGACACCGAGGGCATCGACCAGTTCCTTCATCGCCGGCACATGCAGGTCGGTCGAATATTCGACGTCTTCCGGCATGTCGGACAGGCCGAAGCCCAGGTAATCGGGCACCAGGACATGGTGGCCGGCGGCGGCGAAGGCCGTCATGTTGCCCTTGAAATTGGAGTATCCGCTGGCCCCGGGGCCCGAGCCATGCAGGCAGAGGATGGTGGGCTTGTCCGCCGAAGGGGTGCCGGCTTCATGATAGTGCAGGCGGTGCCCGGACTTCAGGGTCAGGTATTTGCCGACGGGAATGGGCGTCGTCTCGCTCACGCTGTTGCCTCCGGATGGGTGCCGGAATGTCTCCGACTTGAGTGCACCATCGCGCCGAAGGCCAAAGCCTGCATGGTCCGTACAGACTAGATGCAAAAGGCCCGCCCCCGAAAAGCGTTCGGGGCGCCGAAGCGCCCCGAAACCCTTTGTTTTCCTGATGCTTAGCGGCTGGTGGCGACGAGCGGATCGGCCACGGTCTTCGCCGCCTCGCGGGCGAAGCCGCGCTCGGGCAGCAGCCAGGCGGCCAGTGCCGGCAGCAGGAAAATGGCACCGAAGACATTCACCAGGAACATGAAGGACAGCAGGATGCCCATGTCGGCCTGGAACTTCAGCGCCGAGAAAGCCCAGGTGAAGACGCCGACCGACATGGTGATGGCGGTGAAGAGGGCCGCGGTGCCGCGCTGCTTCATCGCCTCATAGAACGCCTCGCGCAGGTTGCGTCCCTCGTGGCGCATTTCATGGATCAGCCGTTCGTAGATATAGATGCCGTAGTCGACGCCGACGCCGACACCGAGCGCGATCACCGGCAAGGTCGAGACCTTGAGGCCGATGCCGAGATGGGCCATCAGGGCATTGCAGAAGATCGAGACGATGGTGAGCGGCACGATGATGCAGACCACCGCCTGCCACGAGCGGAAGGTGAGGAAGCACAGCAGCGAAATGGCGCCGAAGATCGACAGCAGCATTTCAAGCTCCGCCTCCTCGACCGCCTGGTTGGTCGCCGCGGTGACGCCGACATTGCCGGACGCGAGCAGGAAGGAGACGTTGGGCGTCTTTTCCGCCGCCAGATAGGCCTGCACTTCCTCGAGGACATGGGCGACCAGGGCGCCGTCGTGATTGACCAGGAAGATGTCGACCTTCATCGCCTGGCAGCCCTCGGTATTGAGGCCGATGTCCGGGTTATAGGCATAGCCGCCGACGGCGAGGCCGTTTTCGCTGCGCGGCAGGCCGGCCCAGCGCGGGTTGCCCTCGTTCATGCCGGCGATCACCATCTTGCCGATGGCCGGGACCGAAAGCACGGACTGCACGCCGTGGATGCCGCGGGCGAAGAGATCGAAGCGATCGACCGCCGCCATCACGTCGTGGGACAGGCAGGCCTCGGTATAGCCCTTGCTTTCGACGATCACGGTCAGGATGTCGGTGCCGATGTCGTAACGCGACAGGATCGCGGCATTGTCGACATTGTAGCGGTCGCCGGGCCAGAGTTCCGGCGCGCCCTGGCCGACGTCGCCGGTCTTGAGGTCGCGGCTGTCGATCGCCGAAACCACGGCGAGCGCGGCCCAGACGGCGAAGGCGATCAGGGCCGGCTTCCGGGTCGCCAGCCTGGACAGCAGCCACCAAGATTTCCGCACCTCCTCGCCATCGTCGACCGCATGGGCCCGCTTCCTCGCCGATTTCTCGAGATTGATGAGCGAGAGCAGCACCGGCAGGATCAGCTTGTTGGTGACGATCATCAGCATGACCCCCATCGAGGCGGTCATGCCCAGTTCGCGCACGATATCGATCTCGATGCGCATGATGACGAGGAAGCCGAGGCCGTTGGTGATCAAGGCCAGGGCGCCGGGCACGAACAGAGCCTGGAACGAGCGCCGCGACGCCTCGATCGAACTGACGCCGGCCAGCACGGACTGCTTCCAGGCATTGGTCATCTGCACGGCATGGGAAACGCCGATCGAGAAGATCAGGAACGGCACCAGGATCGAAATCGGATCGATGCCCGCCCCCAGCATGGGCAGCAGGCCGCCCAGCCAGATCACCGGCAGCAGGGCGACGACCAGGGACAGGCCGGTCAGCTTCCACGACCGGCAGTAGAGGTAGAGCAGCACGGTGGTGATGAGGAAGGAGATGCCGAAGAAGGCGATCACCCCGAGCAGCCCGTCGACGATGGCGCCGACGATCATCACGAAACCGATGACGTTCACCTCGACGTTCTTGTTCTCGTATTTCGCCCGCATCTCATCCAGCTTGTGGGCGAGTTCGTAGTAATTCACCCGGATACGCTCACCCGCCACATTCTCCTGGATCTCGAACATGATCATGGCGTCGCGGCCGTCGTTGCCGACGAGGCGGCCGATGATGCCCGCGTCCTCGACGTTGCGGCGCACCTGCGCCAGCTCGTCGTCGGTCTTGTTGAAGATCTCGGGGATGATCGGGGCGCCGATGAAGCCTTCCTCGGTCACCTTGGTATAGCGCACCGAGGGCGAGAACAGGGAGGTGACGCGGGTGCGGTCGACATTGGGCAGGAAGAAGACTTCGTTGGAGAGCTTCTCCATCTCGGTCATGAATTCCTTGTTGTACATGTCGCCCTCGCCCTTCCAGTGCAGGTTCAGCACCACCCGGTTATGGCCGGGGAAGATGAAGGCGTATTTGGCGAAGGCCTGCATGAAGGGGTGATGGATCGGGATCAGCTTGGCGAAACCGGGATCGAGCTGGATGTTGCGCGCCTCATAGCCGAGAAAGCCGGTGATGCCGATCGCCGCCGCCAGCACGACGAAGCGGAAGCGGACGAGGAGATTGGACATCCCCTCGACCACGCGCCGGGCGAAGGTGGCGGGGCCTTGGGAATGGGTCTTTGCCGTCGACATGATCACAGCCCCCCGTTGAGCGCGGCCACCGGCCGGCCCAGGGTGAATTTGGAAATGCCCTTCTCGCCGGCGAAGAGCAGCGTGCCCGGGGCGATCTCGAGCGCGCCGACCAGGCTTTCGCGGCCGCCCATGCGCTCGATGCGGAAGCTGGCGCCGCCGTCCGACGAGACCAGGATGGTATTGCCCTGGCCATAGAGCACGACGCGCCCGTCGCCGAGCACCAGCCCGCCGAACAGCGAGGTTTCGACCCCGGTCGCGATCTCGCGCCAGCTGGCGCCGAAATCGTCGGTGGCGAAGACATGGCCGCGCATGCCGAAGACCAGCCAGCGCGTGGCCGAGGCCCGGACGACGCCGTAGAGCGAGCCGTTGTAGGACAATTGCACCAGATCCCATGTCACGCCGCCGTCGGCGGTGCGCAGCACCTGGGCCAATTCGCCGGCGACCATGGCCTGGCCGTCGGCGGCGCAGGCGATGGCATTCAGGTGCGGGCCGTCCGGCAGGTCGACCGGGATCGCCTCGAAGGTCCTGCCCTCGTCGGCGGAGCGCAGCAGGCGGCCGAAGCTGCCGACCGCGACGAGCGTGCTGGCGGCCGTACGGCACAGGCCGAACAGGGGATCCGAATAATCCTGCTCGAAGCGGACCGGGGTCCAGCTGTCGCCGCGGTCGGTGCTGCGCAGCACCATGCCGTCGTGCCCGGTCGCCAGCGCCACCGTATCGCCGATGAAGCGGACCTCGGTCAGCGTGCCCTCGACGCGGCCGCTGCCGGCGCCGGGTTCGACCTTGGCGTTCCGCCAGCTGTCGCCCCGATCGTCGCTGATCAGGATGCGGCCGCTTTCGCCGACCGCGACCACGCGGTCGCCCGCCATGGCGACACCGTTGAGGCGCAGGCGCGAAGGATTGGTCGCCGTGGCCGGATAATCCGGCAGGCTGCGGGGATAGAAGGCATAGACCGCGACGGCGGCGATGAATGCCGCCATCAGGATTCCGACTGCACGACTGGCCATCTGCCTTTCTTTCCTCCCCAGGGACCGGCGGTAGCGCCGCCAGCCTGCCGCGTCTCGGACGCTGCTTTTTCCACTATTCCTAGCACGGCCGGCGACGGCGCCGCCAAGCGCTTTCGGCCGCCCCCGCCGAAAGCCGGAACGGGAAGCATTACGGCCGCCGTTCGAGGCTCGGATGACCGGTGACCGTGATGCCCCCCGCCCCTTCCGCTTGCCGGATGGCGGACTCCGGCAGGCAGTTCCCGGCGTCAGCCGCCGAGACGATGGCCCCAATGGCTGGTCGACGTGGTCTCGAAGACCTGGTGGTCGGTCCAGTCCTTGGTGATCCCGCCCCAGCCGTATTCGAGCGCGAAATTGCCGGGGGTGAAGATGTAGAAGGAGATCATCTCGTCGTTCACATGCTTGCCGAGGCCCATGACGACCGGCACCTGGTGCTGAGAGACGCGATCGAGGGCGCGGCCGACATCGTCGAAATCCTTGACCTCGATCATCACATGGATGCAGTTCGCCGGGCTCGGCATCTCGGCCAGGGCGAGCGAGTGCTGGCGCGGGTTGCAGTGATAGAACTGGATGCGCATGGGCGGCATGCCCGGCACCATCGAGATCTTCAGGATATCGGAAAGGCCGAAGCCCACCGTCTCGGTCCAGAAGGTGTGGGTCTCGTCGAAACCCATCATGGCGGGCAGCACGACATGGCCGAGCCCCATGCCCTCGGTCACGAAGCCGGCGACGCCGAGCGGCGACTGGAAGCGGGCGAAATCGGAAATCGGCCCCCAGTAGACTTCATGGGCATTGCCCGCCGGATCGCGGAAACCGAAGAATTCCTGGACGTGGCGCAGTGCGGCACCTTCGGCGTCACCATCGGCGATCTCGACGCCCTGGCCAGCCAGATGGGCGCGCATCTTGCGGAAGGCGATCTGGTCCTGCACTTCCCAGCCGGAGGCGATCAATCCGTCGTCCGCCGCCGGCCGGACCAGGAAGCGAAACTGGCGCCCGTCCATCTTGAGGTGCAGGTCGCCGTCCTTGGTCTCCAGGGCCTGGAGGCCCAGGACTTCGGTCGCGAATTGCCGCCACTTCCCGAGGTCGGTCGAGCCGACAAGCACATAGCCCAGTTCACGAATATACACGCCTGTCCTCCCCCGCTTCCCGCTCGGGACGCTTATGCCCTGTTCCGATGCCACCCTAGACGAAAGGCCCCGCCGATCATCGTCTGCATGGACTAAACCCGAAATCAGCCGGTTCCCGGCCAATTCCGGTTGAACGAAAAACGCGGCGCCCGAGGGCCGGGACGCCGCGCGAAAAATACGGAAAGGCCTGATTTTCGGCTTATTCGGGGAAAACCACCTTCACCCTGTCGCTGACCGGCAGGGCCTGGCAGGCCAGCACCCAGCCCTCAGCGAGGTCGGTCTTGTCGAGGACGCTGTTCTTGGTCATCTTGACCTCGCCCGCCTCGACCTTGCACATGCAGGCGCTGCAACTGCCCATCCGGCAGGAATGGGGGGCGTTGATCCCGGCTTCCATCAGAACGTCCAGCAGGTGGCGGCTGGCCGGCCATGCCATCTGACGGGTGACACCGTCGAGCACCACTTCGACCTCGGCCCTGGGGCCGGCCTCGGCGGCGGCCGCGGCGGCCTTGGCTTCCGCCTCGATGGCGGCGACGGCGGCGATCGGATCGCCGTCGAGCGAGATGAATTTTTCGAGGTGAATGCGGTTGCGGTCGACCCCTTCGGCGCCCAGGGCGGCAACCACGCCGTCCATGAACGGCCCGGGGCCGCAGATGAAGGCGTCATGGCTCTGGGCATAGGGCCGGACCAGGGCCGACAATTGCGCGACCGTCGGCAGACCCTGCACGGTTTCGAGCCAGTGCAGCACGGTGAGGCGGTCGGCATGGCGGGCGGCAAGGGCCCGGAGTTCCGCCGCGAAGATCACCGATTTCTCGTCGCGATTGGCATAGACGACGACGATCCGGCCCTTGCCGCGCAGCAGCGCCGATTTCAGGATCGACATCACCGGGGTCACGCCGCTGCCGCCGGCGAAGAGCAGCAGGTCGCGGTCGAGGGCTTTCGGCGTGAAGACGCCGGCGGGCGGCAGCACGTCGACCATGCTGCCGGGCCGGAGATTGTCGCACAGCCAGTTGGAGCCGCGACCGCCCGCGACCCGCTTCACCGTAACCTTCGGCGCCTCGCCGGTGAAGGGCGAGCTGGCCAGCGAATAGCAGCGCGCGACGGTGCCGCCGGCCTCGCCCAGGCGAAGGGTCAGGAACTGGCCCGGCCGGTAGGCGAAACGCTCGCGGAGCGCCTCCGGCACCTCGAAGATCACGGATTTGGCGTCCGCCGTCTCCTCGATCACCTCGGCCACCTTCAGCGCGTGATAGTGCAGCGGCTGCATGGTCGCTTCCTGCCCTCGATGTTTATTGGCACGGCCGTGCAGGATCAGATGAAATAATCCGTGTTGCCAAGCCCCAGCATGACGCCGCCCCAGTTGCGCCCGATCGAATCGAACTGGGCGGCGGCATGGGCGCGGCCGGTCTGGAGATCGGCCAGGATGCGGCTGAACGGCAGGGCCTGGGTGAAGACGGCGGCGCCGCCGCCCGCCTTGAACAGGCGCTGGGCGACATTGACCAGCCGTTCCGGGGCTTCCGCGGCCTGGAAGCGGTATTTCATGCGGTCCTCGATCGAGGTGAACTCGAAGCGTTCCGCCTGGTCGTGCATCACGTCCATGTTGCGGCGAAGCACCAGCCTGACCTCGTCGATGGTCGAGACCGCCTCGGCCAGGGCCAGCTGGGCCGCCGGATCCTCGGCGGTCTTGGCGCCGGTCACGGTGACGCGCTTCGCGCCGTATTTCAGGAAGGCGTCGACCATCGCCTGAAGGGCGCCGATGCCCGAGGTCGTCACCGAGCGGATGAAGAGCTGGGCGAAGGGCACGCGGTAGAGGGCGGCGGTGTTGACCGCATTGCCCGGGCTCATGCACATCAGGGCGTCCGCCATCTTGTGCGTGCGATGCTCGGGCACGAAGACGTCGTTCACCTTGATGTCGTGGCTGCCGGTGCCCTTCAGGCCGTGGGCGTGCCAGGTATCGACGATCTCGTAATCCTGGCGCGGCAGGAGGAAGGTGCGGGCGTCCATATTGCCGGATTCGGGATCGACCATGCCGCCGAGGAAGATCCAGTCGCAATGGTCCGAGCCCGACGAGAAGCGCCAATGGCCCGAGAAGCGGTAGCCGCCCTCGACCGGCGTCGCCTTGCCGGTCATCATATAGGTCGAGGAAATCAGGACCGAAGTGTCCTTGCCCCAGACCTCCTGCGCCGCCTGATCGTCGAACAGCGCCATCTGCCAATTGTGGCAGCCGATCACGCCATAGCACCAGGCGGCCGACATGTCGCCTTCGCCCAGGGTCATCAGCACGTCGTAGAACACGTTGGGGTGCATCTCATAGCCGCCCCAGCGCTTGGGCTGCAGGACCTTGAACAGGCCGGCGGCCTGGAAATCGGCGATGGTTTCGGCCGGCAGGCGGCGCGCTGCCGCCGTGGCCGCGGCGCGTTCCTTCAAGACGGGAATGAGGGCGCGGGCCCGACGCAGGATCTCTTCCGCATCGGGCACGGTGACGTTCACTTCGCTGCTGCCGTCCATGGCCATTTCCTTGACTGCTGTTCGTCCCCGCCGGTTTCCCGGCCTTCTTTGAGCCGGATCATGGGAGGCGCCCCGGGGCGGGGCATCGTCTGTCCGGACTAGCCCCTTGAAACCCTTGGCTTTCGCCGTCCGGATCCCCTCCAAGCGGACGATGGCGGCCTTGCCCTCGGCGGGCAAAATCGGCTCTATTGTCGCCGGGTGGCCGGTGCGGCACCGTCCCGGCACGCCAGTAGAGGAATTGATGTCATGGCCGACCCCATCCCGTCCGTCGCCCCGGAACTCATCACCGCCTTCAAGGGGGCGATGCGCCGGCTGGCCGCCACCGTGACCGTGATTTCGACCGGCGACGGCAGCGAACGCCATGGCATGACCGCGACCGCCGTCACCTCGGTCACCACCGATCCGCCGGCCCTGCTCATCTGCGTGAACAAGACCGCCAGCCTGCATCCCGTGCTGGCCACCGGCACGCGCTTCTGCGTCAACCTGCTGAAGGACAGCCATGCCGAGGTCGCGGGCGCCTTCGGCGGCCGGCTCCAGGGCCCGGAGCGCTTCGGCACCGGCGACTGGGCCAGCAATGCCCATGGCGTGCCCTATCTGACCGACGCCCAGGCCAACTTGTTCTGCAGGGTGGATGCCCTCATGCTCTATGGCACCCACACGATTTTCGTCGGTCTGGTGGAAGATGTCCGACTGTTTGGTGACATCTCCCCCCTGATCTATCAGGATGGCCGCTACATCAAGGCCAGCTGAACGCCGCCCCCTACCCGGGCCGGCCCGCAGGGCCGGTTGGTTGCTTATGAGGGGGCGTCATGGTCGCGGTCGTCGCGGATCGACTTTGGGGGGCCTGTCTCGCCGCCGCATGGGCCGGGCGGGCCATCGTCTCGCGTCCGCCGCCGCCCCGCGACCTTCGGGCCCGCCTCGCCAACCTGACCGCCGGCGCCCCCCTGGCCGCCCCGATCACCATCCATTGGGACACGCATCAGATCCCCTTCGTCGCGGCGGAGAACGACCGCGACCTCGCGGTCGGCCTCGGCCTCGTCCATGCCCATCTCCGCCTCGGGCAGGTCGAGACCATGCGCCGGGTCGCCGCCGGCCGGGTGGCGGAAATGGCCGGGCCGCTGGCCGTGGACCTCGACCGGAGCCTGCGCCTTCTCGACCTCGGGCGGGCGGTGCCGGCGATCGTCGACGGGCTGGCGCCCGCGACCAGGGATTGGATCGACGGTTTCCTGGCCGGTTACAACCATCACCTGATGCATGCGCCGGCGCTGCCGCCGGAATTTCCCCTGCTCGGCATCGGGCGCGAAGCCTGGAACCTCCATGATTTCCTGGTCCATGCCCGGCTGCTGTCGGCGGATTCGAGCTGGCTGGCCTGGGGCCGGCTGCTGCGGGCCCGCGCCGCCCTGGCACCGGCCGCGTGGCAGGCCCTGTGGCGCCGCCTGCTGGCGACCGGGGCGCCCGCCGACCTGATCGCCCGGCCCGACCGGGCGGTGGAACAGCTGATCGCCCGGCCGGGGCGGCACGGCAGCAATTCCATCGCCGTCGCCGGCCCGCGCAGCGCCAGCGGCGCCGCCCTGATCGCCAGCGACCCGCACCTGAACCTGAGCCTGCCCAATCCGGTGCTGCTGGCCGGCGCGCACAGCCCGGAAACCCGGGTGGTCGGCCTGATGATGCCGGGCATCCCCTTCTTCCCGGTCGGGCGCAACCCGTCGATCGCCTGGGGCGGCACCAATCTCTACGCCCAGACCAGCGACCTGTTCGACGTCTCGGGCGAAGCCCTGACCACGCGGGAGGAGACCATCCGCGTCCGCGGCGGCAAGCCCCGGACGGTGCGGCTGCGCCGGTCGGCGCTCGGCCCCGTCGTCAGCGACGGCCGCATGATGGCGAACCCGGAACCGCTGGCGCTGCGCTGGATGGGCCATGCCCCCAGCGACGAGATCGGCCCCATGATGGCCGCCGCCCGCGCCCGGGACTGGGAAGGGTTCAAGGCGGCGATCGACGGTTTCGGCCTGCCCGGCCTCAACATCACCTTCGCCGGGGCGGACGGGCGGATCGGCCATCTGCGCGCCGTCCGCGTGCCGCGGGACCGCGAACGCCAGCCCGACGACCTGGTCCGGCCGCCGGCCGCGGCCTGGGACATGGCGGCGACGGTGACCGCCGCCGCCCTGCCCCATAGCGAGAACCCGGCCGAAGGCGTGGTCGTTTCCGCCAACGAGCCGCCGCCGGCGGCCGCCGTCGCCATCGGCCTGTTCTTCACCCCGCCCGACCGGGCCCGGCGCCTGCACCGCCTGCTGGCGGAACGGCCCCGGCTGTCGGCGGCGGACCTGCTGCGCATGCAGCTGGATGTCCTGCACGAGCCGGCCTTGGGCGGCCGCGATTTCCTCCTCGCCGGCCTGGGCGCGCGGGCGCTGCCGGCGCCGGCGCAAAAGATCGCCGGCCTGATCCGCGCCTGGGACGGGGTCTACGACCGGGAATCGACGGGGGCGACCGCCTATGAATTCACCGTCGCCCGCCTCGCCTTCGCGGCGCTGCGCCCCCATGTCCTGCCGGCCTATGAGGCGGTGCGCCAGGCGCGCGGGCTGATCTTCGAGGATCTGGCCGCCCTGCCCGCCGCCGCCCTGGCCGCGGCGATCGAAAAGGCCCTGGTCCAGGTCGCCGCGAAATGGCCGCGCGATGCCCGCTGGGGCCAGGTGCACCGGCTGCGGCCCGGCCATGTGCTGGGCCGGCTGCCGCGCATCGGGCGCCATTACCGGGCGCCGTCGCTGGCCGCCGCCGGCGGCAACGACACGGTGGCCAAGGCCGCCCACGGGCTGGCCGACCGGGCCCATGACGTGCCCTTCGGCGCCGCGGTCCGCCATGTCTCCGACCTCGGCGACTTGGATGCCAATTGGTTCCGCCTGCTCGGCGGCCAGGACGGCTGGTTCGGCAGCGAGAATGCCTTCGACCAGATGGCGGGCTGGAACCGGGGGGCGGATATCCAGGTGCCGCTGAACCTCGAAACCGTGCGGGCGCAATGGCCCCATCGCACGGTGATCACGCCGCTCTGACCGCCCGCGGCGGCTTCAGTGCAGGCGGCCCCGTTCCGGCGCCGGGCCGCCGTCCTCGGCCGGGGCGGCCAGGGGGCTGGCCTGGTGGTGGCACAGGCGCCATTCCCCGTCTTCGAGCACCAGGACATTGGTCGCCGACAGCCCGTGGCCGGCGATGACCTCGACCAGGATGACCATGGCGACGGTCGGGCTGAGCAGCAGGGCCTCGTCGCCCCGGACCTGCACGTCCGGACTGTCCGGATTGGCCAGGATCTGGCGCCAGGCCTCCATCACCTGATCCCGGTCGGTCAGGGGCGGCCAGCCCGGGTGAATGCAGGCGATGGGGCCCTTGATCGACCACAGCGCCGCCATGGCCCTGATGTCGCGCCGGCGGAAGGCGGCGTAGAAGGCCCGGTTGGCCGCGAGAACGGCGGCTTCGACCGATTTGCTCATGACGGCTCCGGCAGGGCGATGGCGATCACTTCAAGGCGGCGCGGGCCCGCCGGCCGGCGCCAGACGACGACATCGCCGACCCCGGCCCCGACCAGGGCCCGGCCCAGCGGCGAGAGATAGGAGACGCGGCCGAGCGCGGGATCGGCCTCGTGCTCGCCGACGATATCGACGGTCAGGTGCGCGTCGTCCTCGTCGGCCACGCTGACCCTGGCGCCGAAGCAGACGCGGGCCGGCACCGCGGCCAGGGGCGGCACCACATCCGCCGCGGCGCGCAGCGCATCCAGGCGCTGGCGCTCATGCGCCGCCTCCTGCCCCTCGACGCCGTCGAGGGCGCGGCGCCGCGCGGCCAGGGCTTCGTCGCCGGCGCGGGTGATGCGGTGGGGCGCCACCGCGGGCCGCTCCGCCTCCGCCGTTGCCGTATCGTCTTCGCGCACGAATGCTCTGCTCAAGCCTGGGTCTCCCTGTGCCGGTGCTCCAGATTGGGCCCGCTCTTCACCGAATGGCAATATGAAGCCGCTATTTCCCGGTGGTCCGGGTCATAGACGGCCCCCCGATACCGTGCTTTGTTCCCGAACGCCGACCCTTGCGGATTGCCCGATCATGTTGAAGACCTTCGCCCGCCTGTGCCTCGTCCTGCTGCTGTGCGGCCAGGCCCTGCCGGCGGGGGCCGACGATGCCACCCCCCTGCCCAAGCGGCCAGGGGGGGCGGCCCCGCCGGCGGGCAAGGCCGATCCGCGCAACCGCCAGGACGGGGGCCGCCCCGCCGCCAGCCTGGACGGCCTGCCGGCCCTGCCGCTGTCGGCGATCGGGCTGGTCGAGTTGAACAGCGGTTTCTGCACCGGCACGGTGATCGGGCGGCGCACGGTCCTGACCGCGGCCCATTGCGTCTTCAACGATTACGGCAATGTCAGCCTGCCGCGGCGCTTCCTCGCCGGCCATGGCGACGACGGCAATGTCGCCCGGGCCAAGGTGGTCGAAGCCTATGTCAACCCCGACTTCAACCTGAAGCGCTTCGAGGAGACCAGCGAGATCGACGGCCTGGACTGGGCGATCCTCGAACTGGACAAGGATATCGCCGATGCCACCGGCACCGTCGCCATCGCCGCCCTCGACCGCCGCGCGCTCAAAGCCTATACCGGCGGCGCGCAGGGTTTCGTCCAGATCGGCTATGGCGAGGAGGACGGCGACCGCGTCACCATCCGCACCGGCTGCAAGGTGGTCGAGGCCTGGGAAGACAATACTTTCGGCCACGACTGCGGCAGCGTGCAGGGCGATTCGGGCGGCCCGGACCTGGCCCTGATCGACGGCCGGTGGCAGATCATCGGCATCGAATCGGCGGAAATCGATACCGACCGCCTCGAAGGCGTGGACATGGCCGTGGGCAGCCGGGCCTTCGCCCGCGAGGCCGCCCGCCACCCTTAATCAGGCGAAATCCGCCTCTTCGTAGAGGGGGCGGATCTCGATCACGCTCGGCCCCGGCATGGGGTTCGGGCAGCGCCGGGCCCAGGCGACGGCCTCGTCCAGGTCCTTGACCTGCCACAGCCAGAAGCCGGCCAGCAAGTCCTCGCTCGGGAAGAACGGCCCTTGGGCAAGGCTGCGCGCCGGCCCATCGAAGGCGATGCGCACGCCCTTGGACGAGGGCTGCACCCCCTCGCCCGCCAGCAGGAGGCCGGCGGCGGCCAGATCCTCGTTGAAGCGGCCCATGGCGGCGACGAGGTCGGGCGCGGGCATCAGCCCCGCCTCGCTGTCCGCCGTCGCCTTCACGATCACCATCACGCGCATTGCCGTCTCCCCGTCGGGCCGTCATGGCCTTCGGGGGGACGACGGGCGGCGGCGGCCCCGGCCGACAGGCCGGGCGGAAAAATCAGAGCAGCTTGCCGGCGTTCAGGTTGCGCTGGTTCAGCGCCCATTCGACCAGGGCGCCCATGGTCTGGCCCAGGACTTCGTCGAAGCCGGCGATGATCGCCGCCATGTCGTTGGTCGCCAGCTGCTTCTGGACGTCGAACGCCTCGGAGGCGACGATCACCTGCTGCGGCTGCAGGATCATCTTGGCGCTGAGGCGGATGCGGATCACCGGCGGCGATTTCAGGCCGTTGCGGTATTCCGCCTGGAATTCCCGCAATTCCGAGACGAGCTGGAAATCCGCCCGCAAGCCCACCGCTTGGCGCCCGACCGCGACGATACGCTTCGAATTCTCGAAGGATTCGACCAGGAGCGTCTGGACCATGCGCGGCGCGCGTTCGGCCCAGCGGGCATTGTCGAAATATTTGACCTCGGTGGTGGAGGGCATCAGGGCGATATAGTCGGTATCGATGGCGCGGGAGGCCATCGGCTCCTCCACCACCAATTGCCAGGGCACGGTCGGGCCGGCGGCGATCTGCTCCGCGGCGGTCAGGGTATAGAGGCTGGGCGTGGTGGTCGCCGCCTTGAACAGGCTGCCGCAGCCGCCGAGCGCCAGCGTCGAGGCGCCGAGGGCCGAGCCGAGCAGGAAGCGGCGGCGGGCGGCGGAAACGGGATGCTCGGTCATCGGGGCGCATACTCCGGACGCTGGGTACCAAGAAGGAAGCGGGAGGGATCGCTTTCCAGCCGTTCCGCCACCCGTTCCAGGGTGCCGACGAGACGGCGGGCCTCGGTGATGAACTTGGCGAACTGGGTCAGGCCCTCGGCGGCGAATTCGTCGATCGAACGGCGGTTGGTGGTGACGAGATCGCGCAGCGCACCGGCGAATTGCTCGATCGAGGCCATGGCCTTCCGCGCGTCCGCCGTGATGCCGGAAATCGCCCGCGCCGCATCGGCGATCGAGTTCGAGACGACATTCACATTGTCGATGATCTGCTTGATCTCTTCCGACTTCGAGGCGATGGCGCCGGTCACCTGTTCGATGTTGGCGAGCGTGCGGGCGACCGATTCCTGATTTTCGGGGCCGACGAATTTCTTCGCCTGATCGAGGATTTCAGCACTGTTGCGCAGCACTTCCGGCAGGGTGGCGATCACCTGGGCGAGGCCGCCGGCGCGGCTGGGGATCACCGGGGGCGGGTCGTCGGGATCGGGTTCGAGCAGCGCGCTCTGCCCGGTGCCGGCGGTCATCTGGACATAGGCGACGCCGGTGATGCCCTGGGATTCGAGCTTGGCCACCGTGTCCTGGCGGACGGGGGTACCGCGGGCGACCTCGATCTCCACCTTCACCCGGCTGGGATCGTCGCGGTCGAGGGTGATACGGCCGACCGAGCCGACCTTGATGCCATTGTAGCGGACATCCGAGCCCTCGCCCAGGCCGTCGATGGCGCCGGAGAAATAGATCACATAGCGATCGAAGGCGGGCGCCCGGCCGGCCCCCGCCAGCCACAGGGCGAAGATGAAGCCGCCGATCAGGAGACCCAGGGTCAGCGTGCCGATGAACAGGTAATTGGCGCGGGTTTCCATGACTTGAGGCTTTCCTTAACTCGGCTTTCCTTCACGGGGCGCCGCGGGCGTCGTTGCGCGCCTTGGCCGCCATGGCCGCGCGGCCGCGCGGCCCGTGGAAATAGTCGACGATCCAAGGGTTCGTCTGTTCCAGCATTTCCGCCATGGTGCCGACGACCATAACACGTTTCTCGCCCAGCACGGCGATACGGTCGCAGACCGTGGCCAGCGTGTCGAGGTCGTGGGTCACCAGGAAGACGGTAAAGCCGACGGTATCGCGGAGATCGGCGATCAATTGGTCGAAATCGGCGGCGCCGATGGGATCGAGTCCCGCCGTCGGCTCGTCGAGGAAGACGATCTCGGGATCGAGGGCCAGGGCCCGGGCCAGCCCGGCGCGCTTGCGCATGCCGCCCGAAAGCTCGGCGGGGTATTTCGCCCCCGCTTCCGGCGGCAGGCCGGCCAGGGCGATCTTGAGGGCGGCGATCTCCTCCAGCATCGGGCCCTTCAGCCCCAGGTGTTCCTTCAGCGGCACCTGGATGTTCTGGGCGACGGTCAGGGACGAGAACAGGGCGCCGTTCTGGAACAGGATGCCCCAGCGTTGCTCGACCTTGCGCCGCTCCTGGGGGGCCAGATGCAGGATATCCTGGCCGAAGACCTCGATCGAGCCGGCGGCGGGCCGGTTCAGGCCGACGATCGTGCGCAGCAGCACCGATTTCCCGGTGCCCGAGCCGCCGACCAGGGCGATGATCTCGCCCCGGCGGACGTCGAGGTCCAGGTTGTTGTGAATGACCTGCTTGCCGAAGGCGTTGCGGATGCCGCGCAGGCGGATGATCGGGTCCTGATCGCTGTTGCCGGCCACGTCAGATCCCGATCGTTGCGAAGAAGATGGAGAACACGGCATCGAGCACGATGACCAGGAAGATCCCCTTCACCACCGAGGCGGTGGTGCGCTGCCCGACCGATTCCGAGCCGCCGCTCACCCGCAGGCCTTCGAGGCAGCCGACCACCGCGATGGTGACGGCGAAGAAGGGCGCCTTCACGATGCCGACGAAGAACGTCTTCCAGCCGACCGCTGCCGACAGCCGGTTCATGAACACGTCGGGCGGAATGCCCAGCGTCGCCCAGGACATGACCATGCCGCCGAGCAGCCCCATCATGTCGGAAAAGAAAGTCAGGCAGGGCAGCATGACCATGAGCGCCAGCACCCGCGGCACCACCAGGACCTCGATCGGGTCGAGCCCCAGGGTGCGCATGGCGTCCACCTCCTCGTTCAGCTTCATCGAGCCGATCTGGGCGGTGAACGACGAGCCCGAGCGCCCGGCGACCACGATCGAGGTGAGCAGGATGCCAAGCTCGCGCAGCACCGAAATGGCGACGAGATTGACGACGAAGATCTGCGCCCCGAACATGGCCAGCTGGTCGACGCCCTGATAGGCGATGACGATGCCGATCAGGAAGGAGATCAGCCCGACGATGGGCATGGCCTCGATCCCCACCTTCTGCATCTGGGCGAAGGTGGAGGTCAGGCGGAAGCGGCCGGGGTGGACGAAGGCGAGGCGGAACAGGGCCGCCATGGTCTCGCCCAGGAAGGCGATCAGGGCCAGCGCATCCGACCACATGTGGCTGACCGACTGGCCGAAGCCGGTGACGAAGCGGACCAGCCGGCCCGCGGGCCGGGCGGCTTCCGGTCCCTCGCGGTCGGCCTTGGCCACCTGGCCGAGCAGCACCTCGTATTCGGGGCTCGCCCCCACCACCCGGGCCTCGCCCCCGGCGGCATGCCAGCGCGAGGCGGTGCGGTGGACCAGCCAGGCGCCGACCGTATCGATCGCCTGGATGCCGCCGATGTCGATGTCGAGGACCCGCCCCCCCGCCTCGGGCAGGGCGGCGAGCTGGCGGTCGAGGGCGGCCGCCTGGGCCACGACCCAGCGCCCTGACAATTCGAGGCGGAGCGGCGCCGCGGCGCCGCCCGCTTCGACGAGACGCAACTGGCCGGCAGCGGCGGCGGAGGTCGAAACCATCGTTGTCTGCTGATCTTGAACGGCCGGCGCCTCAGCGCGCCGCCTGGCCCGACGCCGAGCCGGCCGGCGCCGGGCTGCGGCCGATCTTGGTGATCATGTAATCGACGCTTTCCGTATCCACGCGGTCGCCGAAGCCGGTCAGGATGCGCTCGATCACCAGTTCGCGGTAATGCTCGCGCGCCCCCGGCTCGTCACGCAATTCCGTTTCCTCGGCGGCGATCAGGGCGACGCGGGCCAGCGGCAATTGCACCTCGGGCATGCCGGCGACGGTGAACAACCGGGCCAGACCCGAACCGCCCGGATCGCTGATCAGGGCCGCGGCATTGCCGACCGGCACCCCGGCGCGAAGCGCGAGCGCGGTCTCGAAGAACAGGTAATCGCCGGTCAGCAGCGAACGCATGATCAAGGTCGGCGTCAGCTGGCCCTGGCGATGCAGGTCGATGATGAAACTTTCCAGATCCTGGCCGACGCCGTGGGGCAGCATCAAGGTTGCCCGTTCCCGGCTTTGCAGGATGAGATCGGCCAGGAGATCCGGCGACATGGCCCGGCGGCCGGCCAGATGCTGGCGCAATTGTTCGGCGACCATGGCCATCAGCCGGGCCGCGACTCGGGCCGGCAGGCCCGAGCGGCCGGCCAGCGGTTCCGCCACCCGGGGCGAGGCGCCGTGATGGTCGACGACATGATCGAGATTGTCGTCGCTGAGCGCGGCCCCGGGATTGCCGACGAGCCGGGCCACCGCCCCCTCGTCGCCGCGGTCGATCAGGGCTTCGGCCAGCGGGGCGGAAACGGTCGGGCGCCCGGCCATGGCCGCAAGCCCGGCGGGCGAGGCTTCGACCACCAGGGCGACCAGATCCTCGTCGGTCAGCACGTTGGAGGCTTCGAGCACCGGCAGGGCGACATGATCGACATCGCTGGCCAGCTTGATCGCAATGTCATGCGGCAGGGCGTCGGCGTCCTTCACCGCTTCGGACAGGGCGGCGCGGACGGCGACCGCGGCCTTTCGCGCGATCACCCGGAACAGGGCCTCGGCGGAGGCCTGGGCATGGGGATCCAGCGTGCCGCTGCGCCAGGCGGCGGCGACCTTGGCCGCGGCGCCGGCCTGGCGCTCGGGCGACGGGTCGGCCATCAGGGTCTCGAGATCCTCGCGGGTCAGTGTCGTCCCGCCGGGGATCGCCCCATTCGTCTCGGCCTCGCTCACGGTCACCTCGGTCCAGTTCCTGTACACCTGGGGCGGCTGCATGACGCATGGACGCCGCCGCCGGCTACGATCACTTATTCTGACCCAACACGGGTACATCCGACAATATCGTGATCGGACAATTCGCCATGCCAATGAACCGTTTCACCATCCAGGTCCGCGTCGCCTTGGCGGCGACCGCCCTCATCCTCGGCGCAGCCGGGGGTGCCGCGGCGGCCGATGCCGAAAAAGGCGCCGTGATCTTCAAGCGCTGCACCTCCTGCCACACGATCGAGGCCGGCGGCCCCAACCGGGTGGGCCCCAACCTGCACGGGCTGTTCGGACGGAAGGCCGGCAGCCTCGAAGGCTATACTTTTTCGAAGGCGATGGCCGCCGCCGACGTCACCTGGACGGCGGAGACCCTCGACCAATACCTGGCCGATCCGAAGAAACTGGTGCCCGGCACCAAGATGACCTTCGTCGGCGTCAAGAAGGACGACGAGCGCGCCGATCTCATCGCCTATCTGGAACAGGCGACGAAATAGCTTTCCGCGGGTAAGCTCCGGTCGCCCGCCGCCGACCGGAGTTTCGCCACTATGCCGCCCCTGCCCCCCGCCTGCCTGGAGGTTGCGGTCGAGCGCTGGCCGATCGCCGGCGAGTTCCGCATCTCCCGGGGCAGCAAGACCGAGGCCGAGGTGGTGGTCGCGACCCTGCGCCAGGGCGGCCACGCCGGGCGCGGCGAAAGCGTGCCCTATCGCCGCTACGGCGAATCGGTCGAGGCGGTGGTGGCGGATCTCCACGCCCTCATGCCCCGAATTGCCGAGGGGCTGGATCGCCGGGGCCTGCAAGACGCTCTGCCGCCGGGCGCCGCGCGCAACGCCGTCGACTGCGCCTTCTGGGACCTGGAGGCGAAGCAGGCGGGGACCACCGCCGCCGCCCTGGCCGGCCTTGCCGAACCGCGGGCCGCGATCACCGCCTATACCCTCAGCCTCGGCCCGGCCGAGGTCATGGCCGCGGCCGCCGCGGCGGCCGCGAAACCCGTGCTGAAACTGAAGCTCGGCGGCGACGGCCAGGACCTCGCCCGGGTTGCCGCCGTCCATGCCGCGGCGCCCGGCGCCCGGCTGATCGTCGATGCCAACGAAGCCTGGACGGTCGACGACCTGCTGGCCTTCGGCCCCGCGCTCGCCGCCCAGGGAGTGGTGCTGATCGAGCAGCCCCTGCCCGCCGGCGCGGACGGGGCGCTGGCGGGCGTCCGCAGCCCGGTCCCCCTCTGCGCCGACGAAAGTTGCCATACCGTCACGGATCTGCCGCGGCTCGCCGGGCTTTATAGCCATGTGAACGTGAAGCTGGACAAGACCGGCGGCCTGACCGCCGCCCTCGACCTCGTCGAGGGGGCGAGGGCGGCCGGGCTCGGCCTGATGATCGGCTGCATGGTCGGCACATCGCTGGCCATGGCGCCCGCCCTGCTGCTGGCGGGGGGCGCCGATTTCGTCGATCTCGACGGGCCGCTGCTGCTGGCCCGGGACCGCGAGCCCGGGCTTCGCTATGACGGCGCGGTGATCCAGCCGCCGCCGGCCGCCCTCTGGGGCTAGGACTTAAGGGGTACCATGACCGACAGCGACCGCGAGCGGCCGGGCCATCACCACTTCAGCCCGGATTACGCCACCGCGCGGAACCGGCTGGTCGCCGCCTGCGCGGCTAGGCAATGGACCGTCGAAAGCCACCGCCACCCCCTGCGCGGGCCGGACGGCGGCCCGATCGCCCTGGACGTGGTCCGGGTCGGGCCGGCGGGGGCGCGGCGCCGGCTGGCGCTGTTCGCCGGCACCCATGGCGTCGAGGGCTATTTCGGCAGCGCGGTCATCCATGCCCTGATCGCCGACGGTCACCTGGACAGCCTGCCGCCGGAGGTCGCGGTGGTGATGGTCCACGGCCTGAACCCCTGGGGCTTCGCCTGGACCCGGCGGGTGACCGAGGACAATGTCGACCTCAACCGAAACTGGATCGATTTCGCCGCCGGCCGCCCGCCCGCCGGCGATTATGCCGCGATCGCCGAAGCCCTGCTGCCGGAAAGCCTGGAGCCGGGCGTCCTGGCCATCGCCGACGCCCAATTGCGCCGCTTCGCCCGCGAGCACGGGTTGGGCGCCCTGCAGGCGGCGATCACCCGCGGCCAGTACGATTATCCCGACGGGCTTTATTTCGGCGGCTTCGGGCCCGGCTGGTCGCGCCGGCGCATCGCCGAAATCGCCGCCGCCCATCTCGCCGGCGCGGACGAGGTGATCGCGGTCGATTTCCACACCGGGCTCGGCCCCTATGGGACGGGCGAGCTGATCTCGATCGCCGCCCCCGGCAGCCCGGACTTCCGCCGGGCGGAAGACCTGTTCGGCCCAGGCGTGAAATCGACCCTGAGCGGCGATTCGGTCTCCGCCCACCTCAGCGGTTCGCTGGACGAGGGGCTGGCCGGCCTCGTCGCCCCCTGCCCGCTCGCCTTCGTCGCGCTCGAGGTCGGCACCCGCGACGGCCAGGCGGTGATCGCCGGCTTGCGCGACGACAATTGGCTGCACCTGCGCGGCCGCCTGGATGCGCCCGAAGCCAAGGCCATCCGCGCCCGCCTGAAGGATGCCTTCGCGCCCGACGAGCCTGAATGGCAGGACCGGGTGCTCGCCCTCGGGGTCGCCTGCGTGACCGGGGCGCTGTCGCGGCTGTGACGATGTCGCGGTTGTACCATCGGACTGTAACGGAGGGGTCACGGCAGCGGACTAAGACAGTGGCAGGTTTTTCCGATCGAACAGGAGCCTTGCCATGCTGTCGCGCGATCGCGTGCCCGCGGACATGATCGTCCGTGATTCCGACGACCTGCCGTCCAACGAATCGACCGCCACCCCCTTCGCCGCCGTCCTCGAAGAGCGCCTGTCCCGCCGGGGCATGCTGGCGCTCGGCGTCGCGGCCACCGCGCTCGGCGTCTTCGGCGGCATCCGCGCGAAGGACGCCCAGGCGGCCGAAGGCGACAAGCCGGCGCCGAAGTCGACCCTGACCTTCGCGGAAGTGCCCCACGGCCAGGACGAGAACGCCCATGCCCCCGAGGGTTACGAAACCCAGGTGCTGATCCGCTGGGGCGATCCGGTGCTGCCGGGCGCGCCCGCCTTCGATCCGCTGAAGCAGACCGCCGCCGCCCAGGCCAAGCAGTTCGGCTACAACAACGACATGATCGCCTGGTTCCCCCTGCCCTACGGCAGCACGGCGGCGGACCACGGCCTTCTCGCCATCAACCACGAATATACCGATCCGCACGTCATGTTCCCGGGCTTCGCCGACGAGAAGGCGGCCTTCAAGGACACGACCGAGGATCAGGTCGAGGTCGAGCTCGCCGCCCACGGCATTTCCGTGATCGAGGTGAAGCGCGAGGGCGGCAAGTGGCAGGTGGTGGCGGACAGCAAATATGCCCGCCGCATCAACCTGCTCGACAGCCCGGCCGTGCTGAGCGGCCCGGTCGCCGGCCACGACAAGGTGAAGACCTCGGCCGATGCCACCGGCACCAAGGTGATCGGCACGATCAACAATTGCGCCGGCGGCTGGACCCCCTGGGGCACCTATCTCTCGGGCGAAGAGAATTTCCACCAGTATTTCGCCGGCAAGACCGAAGCCCCGATCCACAACCGCTACGGCATCAAGGGCAAGCCGGAATATCCGGCCTGGGGCAAGCATTTCGCGCGCTTCAACGTCGAGAAGGAACCGAACGAGCCGAACCGCTACGGCTGGGTTCTGGAAGTCGACCCCTATGATGCGGACGCCGTGCCGAAGAAGCGCACCGCGCTTGGCCACTTCAAGCACGAGAATGCGACCACGGCGCTGACCGCCGACGGCCGCCTCGCGGTCTATTCGGGCGACGACGAGCGCTTCGAATACGTCTACCGCTTCATCACCAAGGGCAAGGTCGACCTGAAGGACCGCAAGGCCAACGCCGACCTGCTGGACGAAGGCACGCTCTATGTCGCGCGCTTCGGCGCCGACGGCCAGGTCACCTGGCTGCCGCTGGTCCATGGCCAGGGCCCGCTGACCGCCGAGAACGGCTTCAACTCCCAGGCCGACGTGCTGCTGGAGACGCGCCGCGCCGCCGACCTGCTGAAGCCGACGCCGATGGACCGGCCGGAAGACGTCGAGACCAACCCGGTCACCGGCAAGGTCTATATCGCGCTGACCAAGAACGACCGCCGCACGCCGGACCAGGTCGATGCCGCCAACCAGCGCTTCAACAACGTCTACGGTCACATCATCGAGATGATCCCGCCGACCGTCGACGGCAAGGTCGACCACGGCGCCGACAGCTTCGCCTGGGACATCTTCATCCGTGCCGGCGACCCGTCGAACAAGGCGTCCGGCGCCAAGTTCGGTGCCGGCACCAGCAAGGACGGCTGGTTCGCCAACCCGGACAATATCGCCTTCGACCGGCAGGGCCGCCTGTGGGTGCTGACCGACGGCTTCCCGGACTTCGACGTCGCCGACGGTCTCTGGGCCTGCGACACCGAAGGTGACGCCCGCGCCCAGGCCCGCCACTTCTTCGCCGTGCCCCAGGGCGCGGAAATGTGCGGCGGCGCCTTCAACGGCGACGATACGGCGATCTTCCTCTCGGTCCAGCACCCGGGCGAGGATTCGATGTACGACAAGCCCTCCACCCGCTGGCCCGACTTCAAGGACGGCATGCCGCCGCGCCCCGCGGTCGTGGTCGTGGTCAAGAAGGACGGCGGCGTCATCGGTTCGTAACCGGACATAGGGCACAAGAAAAGGCCGGCCGCGAGGGATCGCGGCCGGCCTTCTCTTTCACTCCGCCTTACTGCGCCTTCGGGGTGCCCGGTACGTCGCCCTCGTTGGCGCGGTGGATGACATAGGCGTGGATGGCGTCGGCATCCGCCTCGGTCAGGACATCGGCGAAGGAGACCATGCCGTTGTCGTTCAGCATGCCGCCGAGCACGATCTCCTTCCACGACTGATGCACAGCCGGCCCGGAATGGCGCAGGTCCGGCAGCACGCCGCCGGAAACCGCACCGGCGCCATGGCAGGCGAGGCAATAGTTGGCGAAGAGCGCGCTGCCCCGGGCCACCACCTCCGCCGGGGCGGTGTTGGGCGGCGGCGGCGGGACGGCGGCGGTCAGGTCGGGCACCGGCAGCTTGGCCTTGCCGCCGATCTTGAAGGTCAGCACCCGGCCGATCACCGGAAATTCGGTCGCCCGCGCCGCCCGCCCGAAGGCCAGGGCGAAGGCGCCGCCGTAACCGACCTCGACCGTGACATATTGCTCGCCGTCGACCGTATAGGTGACGGGCGCCGCCTGGATGCCGGTATAGGCGGGCGCCGACCACAGGCGCTCGCCGGTCTTCGCGTCATAGGCGACGAATTTGCCGTCGCTGGTGCCCTGGAACACCAGGCCCCCGGCGGTCGAGAGCACGCCGCCGTTCCACGGCCCCCAGAGCTTGGCCCGCCAGACTTCCTTCTGCGCCACCGGATCCCAGGCGATCAGGGCGCCGGCGACCAGCGACGGATCGACGTCGGTGATCAGGGCATTGTCGCCGCCCGTATTCCATTGCTTGCGGTGATAGGCGAATTTGCCGTCCGGGGCATAGAGGCCGGCGATTTCCTGGATCGGGATATAGACGAGGCCGGTCTCCGGGCTGAAGGACATGGGCTGCCAGTTGTGGCCGCCGAAGGGCGACGGCATCACCACCTTCGGTTCCTTGTCCCAGAGCGCGTCCGGGTTCTCGATCGGGCGGCCGGTCGCCATGTCGAAGCCGGTGGCCCAGGTGATCGGGATATAGGTCTTGGCCGAGATCAACGCGCCGGTCTCGCGGTCGAGGACGTAGAAGAAGCCGTTCTTCGGCGCCTGCATGATCACCTTGCGCGGCTTGCCGTCGATGGTCAGCTCGGCCAGGATCATGTGCTGGGTCGCGGTGTAATCCCAGGTATCGCCCGGCGTGGTCTGGTAGTGCCACTTCAGGCGCCCGGTGTCGGGATCGACCGCCAGGATCGACGACAGGTAGAGATTGTCGCCGCCGCCCGGGCTGCGGATATGGCGGGCCCAGGGCGAGCCGTTGCCGGTGCCGACGTAAAGCGTGTTCAGCGCGGGATCGAAGGCCATGGAATCCCAGGCCGAGCCGCCGCCGCCCATCTTCCACCATTCGCCGGTCCAGGTCTTGGCCGCGGCTTCCAGTTCCGGGCTTTCGAACGGCTGCGACGGATCGCCGGGGACGGTGTAGAAGCGCCACGATTGCTTGCCGGTCGCGGCGTCATAGGCGGTGAAGTAACCGCGCACGCCGTATTCGGCGCCGCCGTTGCCGATGATCACCTTGCCCTTGATGACGCGGGGCGCGCCCGTGATCGTATAGGGCCAGGGGCCTTCCTTGGTATCGACCGACCAGGCCGGCTTGCCGGTCGCGGCGTCGAGGGCGATCAGGCGGCCGTCCAGGGCGCCGAAGATCACCTTGCCCTCCCAGACCGCGACGCCGCGGTTGACCACGTCGCAGCAGGCGAATTTGCCGTATTCCCGCGGCACTTCCGGATCATAGGTCCAGAGTTCCTTGCCGGTCTTCGCGTCGAGCGCGGTGACGATCGACCACGGCGCCGTCACATACATGGTGCCGTCGACGACGATGGGCGTGGCGTGATGGCCGCGATTGCCCCCGGTCTCGTAGGACCAGGCAAGGCCGAGGTCCTTCACGGTGTCGCGGTCGATCGCCTTCAGCGGGCTGAAACGCTGTTCGCCATAGGTGCGGCCATGGCTCAGCCAGTTGCCGGGCTCCGTGTCGGCGGCGGTGATGCGGGCGCCGTCGACCGTGGCCGGACCTTCGGCGAGCGCGGCGGACGAGAGGCATAGCAGCGCGAGCGCGGCAGCAAGGCCGGCGCGCGGACGGATTCTGGGCAGCAAAGGTTCCCTCCCCAATTGGTAATTCTTATTTGGGTGGGCACAGGCTAACCCCAGGGCGCAGCCCCGTAAATAGTGAACGGGGCGTCAACTTCGTACCGGCTCAGGGCTTCGGCTTCGGCGGCGCGGCGGGGAAGGGCTTCAACTTCAATTTGGTCTGGTGATCGGGCACCGGGGCGGCGCCGTCCGCGGTCCGGCCCTGGAAGTAATTCTTCTGCCAGCCGCGTTTGTTGGCGGCCGAGCCCTTGACCGGCAGGTCGGCCAGGAAGCGGCTCCGCCCCTCGGACCATTCCTTGTAGGCGGCGTCGAGGTCCGGCTCGTCGGAGAGGCGGCGGACCTCGGGTTCCACCGCCTCGACCTGGCCACGCGGCACGGGGAAGAGGAAGGCGAAGGGCTCGCCCTGCTCGAAGGTGACGGGGGTATCGGGCGCGGTGAAGCGCCAGTTCATGGTGAAGGTCGCGGGCGACCAGTCGGTCTCGATGATGCCGGTCAGGGGCGCGATGCCGTGCTTCGCGCTGTTGGGCGAGCCGGTGACGTAAAGGTTCCAGCCGGGATCGGTGACGAACAGGGCCTGGACGTGAAAGGTCAGCACGCCCGAGCCGAAATGGCCGATCGCCGCCTGCCCCGCCCCCGGCCCCGCCACGGTGACCGATTTCGGCGCCACCCCGCCGTCCCAGATCGCGGTCACCCGCGCCGGGCACAGCAATTCCCAGCCATGGGCATTGGCGATATTGAGCGGCAGGCAGCGATAGGCGAAACCCTGGGGCGTCTGGTCCATCCAGTCGCGCGTGGCCGGGGCCACCCGCATCGGCGGGACATAGTCGCCGAAGGTGTAACAGGTCAGACGCATGGCACCGATTCCCCCGCGGACTTCACCGGATTAGAGCGAAATCAGGCCCGGAAGTCGATCAGCCGGCCGTCCCAGCGCCGGTCGAGGGCCAGGCCGAAACCCGCCGAAAGCAGGCAGAACCCGGCCATCACGGCAAAGATCAGCCCGCCGATCGAGGCATAGAGCGGCCCCATGGCAAAGGTCGCCGCCGCCACCGCCACCGAGATCCCGAGGGAGGCATAGAGCCCCTGGGCGGTCGCGGTCATGCCTTCAGGAATGGCGCGGGGAATGAAATGCATGGCACCGAGATGGGCGAAGGCAAAACTTGCCGCATGCAGCCAGTTGACCGCCAGCAGGGCCCAGACATCGGTGGTCGCGGCGATCACACCCCAGCGGATGATGCCGCCGGCCGCCCCGATCAGGATCAGCTGGGTCGGCCGGATGCGGTGGACGAAGCGCGACGAGACGGCGAAGAGCAGGATCTCCGCCAGCACCCCCTCGGACCAGATGATGCCGATGGTCAGGTCGTCGAGCCCGGCCGCCCGCCAGTGCAGGGTGCTGAAGGTATAATAGGCGGCATGGCTGGACTGCACGAAGGCATTGGCGCCGAGGAACAGCAGGAACACCGGATTGGCCAGGAAGCCGCGGATGGTGCCGTGGCGCGACGCGCCCTTGTCCGGGCGGACATCAGGCAGCAGGAAGGCGGTCGCCGCGGTCAGGCCCAGCAGGGCCAGGATCAGCCACAGCACCCCCTCGGGCCCCGCCAGCGGCATGATGCCGCCGACCGCCAGCGTGCCGCCGATGAAGGTGACCGAGCCCCAGAGCCGCACCCTTCCATAGTCGTAACCGCGCTGGTAGGCGGCCAGGACGCCCAGGTTCTCAGTCAGCGCCACCTGGGCGGGGTAGAACAGGCTGGCGATGAAATAGCCGATCAGGATGGCGACAAAACCATCCGCCGGCACCAGCACGAGGAAGGACAGGAAACTGGCGACGGTCAGCCCCATCAGCACGCGGCGCCGCTCGCCCCAGTAGTCCGCCAGCCGGCCGAAGCCGGTATTGCCGAAGATGCGCACCAATTGCCCGGTCGCCAGCACGATCGAGATCTCGACCGCGCTCAGGCCCCGATGGGCCATCCAGACCGGCAGGAAAGGCACGAGCACGCCCAGCCCCGAATAGGAAATGGCGTAGAACAGCGCCATGCGCAGCGCCACCGGCAGGCGCCGGCGCAAGGGTTCGGGGGCGGTCAAGATGGCTCAGCGTTCGAGGGCGGCGTGGACCAGATCGGCATAGCGGCGGTGACGCTCCACCGAGGCCCGTTCCTCCAGCAGCCCGGCCGACAGGAAGAGGTAGGTGAGGTCATGGGCGGGATCGACCCAGAACACATGCGACCCGGCCCCCAGGCCGCCGAAAGTGCCGGGCGAGGCCAGATGACCGAAAGCGCTGGCATGCACGCCCTCGCCGCGCAGCCAGAAGCCGTAGGAAAAATGGGAGGGGGTCGGCCGGCCGGGGGTCAGGTCGAAGAATTCGTTCGGCATGGTGCCGGTACGATCGGCCAGGGCGAAGCGTGCCAGGGCCGGCGACAGCACCTGGCGGTGCAGCCCTTTGCCCCGCAGGCGCCAGCATTCCGCAAAGCGGAAGAGATCGATGGCGGTCACGGTGCAGCCGCCGCCGGGCATTTCGCTGTCCGGCTTCAGGCGGTCGGAGGATTCGAGCACGCCGGGCGGAAACAGGCCCGGGGTCGGATCGCGGACGACGACCGGGACATAGCGCGGGCGCAGGTGGTCGGGAATGCCGAGTGCGGTCTCGGTCATGCCGATCGGCTCGAACACGTCTTCCGCCAGGATGCGGGCGAAACGCCGGCCGCCGCCGTCCAGCCGGCGGACGATCTCCGCCAGCAGGCCATGGGCGAGGACCGGGCTGTACATGACCTTCTCGCCCGGCGGGCACAGCGGCACGGCCCGCGACAGGGCGGCGGCGACCGAGCCGATGTCGGCCGCATTCAGGCTGCGGTCGCCCAGGATGACCGGCGGCAGGCCGCTGGCATGGGTCATCAGGTGGCCGATGGTGATGCTGTCCTTGCCGTGTTCGGCGAATTCGGGGACGACCGCGGCGACCGGGGTGTCGATCGCGATCTCGCCCCGCTCGATCCGTTGCAGCACGCTGAGATTGGTAAACTGCTTCGACAGCGACATGGACATGAAGACATCGTCCAGCGCCATGGCGCGCCCGCTGTCGCGGTGGGCATGGCCGAAAGCCCGGTGCAGGACGATCTTGCCGCCCCGCGCCACGATCACCACCGCGCCATCGATCAGGGCGGCTTCCACATCCGCCTCGATCGCCCGGGGCAGGCGCGCAAAGCGATCGGCATCGAAACCCTGGCTATCGGGGCTGTAGATCGGGGGGGACATGGGTGCGGCTTCTCCCGGCGGCTTGACCGGGCGGGAGTGTGCGCAAAACGCCCGCCGCATTCAACACGGCAACCATGAAAAAGGGGCCCGTAGGCCCCTCAGGCACCGTCTCTTCCGAAACTCAGATCGTTAGACAGTTTACGTTAAGCCGCTTTACGATCTATTTCCGATCGAATTTTATGGTTCCGACCGAACCAAGAAAGAGTCTTGAGACGAGCCCCCATCTCTTCCGCTACCCTAAGGCAAGCGTCGTACACTGCCTTTTTGGCTTCGGCTTCGGTCATGAGTTTCTCCCGCTCGATTGGCTTCTCAATATAATAGATCTCTGGCATCGAAATCATCCGTCCGGATTTCGTATACCAGATTGGCGCATATGCATAGGGCACAAACGCTGAACGGGAGCTTAAAACTCGATGGCTTGATGTCTCGTTAAACGTTCAATTTGAAGCCAATTCCCCGCAATTTTAGCGCTTCCCGCTTGCGACAAATTTTCGAGCGTCGAGGCAACGCCATTGAAAAACTCCCTATCCCCCAAACCACCAAGGTGTATTTTTAGATGATCCGCCTTGAACTCATTTGCCGCGAGATTTTTCGCGCCAAAGACAATCTTTGTAGCCAGTCCCGCAAATTTTGAAGGTGATATATCTCCAAAGTCGTACTCCGGAGAGGTCAATATCCACAAGACTCGCAACGTCACGCCGAATGATTTTGGAAGCTTGGCAGCATTCACGTGCATAATTGATGCGATAGCATCACCCTCCCATAGTGCAAAAATACCGTAATTTTTGTCTTGAGGAACCTCGCAGCAGATTTTGCGTGCATGCTCAATTTGAGGGCTGCATAGTCGCTAAAGCCTTCCCCGTAACGCGCGCACTCATCACTCCATTGCCGCTCCAGGCTCTCGTACCCGCCTTCAGAGCAATCAAGCCGCTTTAGCATTCTTTCCTCACCATATGAACAGAATTTAGTCATTTTAAATGCAAACAATAAATAAATACAATCTCTAATCATCATCTTGGAAATTCAGATTGCCCTCCCCCTCCAATATCCAGCCATGAAAAAGGGGCCCTGAGGCCCCTTTCCAACGCATGGCGCGCGGGGACGGTCAGTCCTTGGCGCGTTCCATGTAGCTGCCGTCGGCGGTGCCGACGACGACGCGGGTGCCCGACTCGATATGGGGCGGCACCAGGATCTTCTGGCCGTTCTCGAGGATCGCCGGCTTGAACGACGAGGACGCGGTCTGGCCCTTCACCACCGGGTCGGCCTCGACGATCTTCAGGGTCACCGTCTGCGGCAGTTCGGCCGCGACCGGCGAACCTTCATAGGTGCGGATATAGCAGACCATGCCTTCCTGGAGCCACACGGCCGGATCGCCGATGACGTCGCCGGAGACGATGATCTGCTCGAAAGTCTCGATATCCATGAAGGCATAATTGTCGCCTTCCGGATAGAGATACTGGTACTCGCGGTCTTCCAGCGAAACGCGCTCGACCTGTTCCGACGAACGGTAGCGTTCCTGGGTCTTCACGCCGTCGCGGATGCCGCGCAGCTCGAACTGGGCGAAAGCGCCGCCCTTGCCGGGCTGCACCATCTGGGTCTTCAGCACCGCGAACAGCTTGCCGTTGATTTCAACGACGTTGCCGACGCGGATGGAGTTCGCGTTTACCTTGGGCATGGGGAATACTCTGTTGCCTGTCCGAATGGCGGCGGACCCTATCAGACACGCCCGCAATGGACAACCTGCGCCTTGACTGATAGGGCCATTCCCCATGAGCCGTGATTCCCTGCCCCCCTGGTGGCGCCCCGACCGCTTCGCCCGCCGGCGCCCCTTCCTGCACCAGCGCGCCGCCGTGATCAGGGCCGTGCGCGCCACCTTCGAAGCCCGCGACTTCATCGAGGTGGAGACCCCGGCACTCCAAGTCAGCCCGGGGATGGAACCCCACCTGATGGCCTTCGCCACCGATCTGGAGCCGGCGGACGGCGGCGCCGCGCGCCGCCTCTATCTGCACACGTCGCCCGAATTCGCCATGAAGAAACTGCTGGTGGCGGGCGAGCCGCGGATCTTCCAGCTGGCGAAGACCTATCGGAACCGCGAGCGCTCCCCCACCCATTCGCCCGAATTCACCATGCTGGAATGGTATCGGGCGGGCGCGGACCTCGACGAGCTGATGGCCGATTGCGAGGCCCTGGTCCGGGCCGCCGCCGCCGCCTGCGGCCGCGACACCCTGTGCGTGAACGGCAGGGACATCCCCATCGACCAGGATTTCGAGCGCCTGTCGGTGGAGGAAGCCTTCCTGATGCATGCCGGCATCGACCTGTTCGCGACGATCGACGATCCCCGCGCCCCGACGCCCGCCAGGCTGCGGGAAGCGGCGACCGAGATCGGCATCGCCACCGGCGACGACGACAGCTGGGAAGACATCTTCTTCAAGATCAGCCTCGACCGGATCGAACCGCACCTGGGCGAGGCCCGGCCGACCTTCCTGACCGACTGGCCGATCTCCATGGCCGCCCTGTCGCGGCCGAACCCGGCGGATCCCCGGGTGGCGGAACGGTTCGAGCTTTATGCGGGCGCGGTCGAACTGGCCAATGCCTTCGGCGAATTGACCGATGCCGCCGAGCAGCGCCGCCGCTTCGAGGCGGATTGCGCCTTGAAGGAGCGGCTCTACGGCTTCCGCTACCCGATCGACGAGGATTTCCTGGCCGCCCTCGCATGGGGCCTGCCGCCCTGCGCCGGGATCGCGCTCGGCATCGACCGGCTGGCGATGGTCGCCGCGGGCGCGGCGACGATCGAGGACGTGCTCTGGGCGCCGGTCGCCGGCGCTTAAGAGCCGGGCTTGCCCTCCGCCTTCTCGCCCGGCATGGGCAGGGCGGCCAGGGCCAGCACGGTATCCGCCGAGAGCCCCGGGCCGAAGGCGCGGCCGATGCTGCCGGCGACCGAGGCAAGACCGCGGCCGATCTGGCTGCCGATGGCGACCGCGGTATCGACCGTCGCCTCGGCCTGGGCGGTGATCACCGCGCTGGCGGTCGCCCCCGCCGCCTCCAGCTTGCCGGCGAAGCGGGCGTAGATATCCTTCACCGAACGGGGCTTGCCCGCCTTGTCGTAGAAGACATTGGGGTTGGAGGCGGCCGCTTCCGGCAGCAGGGCAGCAGCGGACGACGCCGGCGAACGGTCGAGCGCGGCCAGGAAGCGGGAGGCGCCGCCGGCCCCGAGGAAATGCGCCATATAGAGGTCGGTCGAATTCACCGGCCTGGTCAGCCGCCGTTCGAGATAGGCCTTGTTGTCGCTGGCGAATTCCGCCCCCATCAGGGCGGACAGGGTGGGATCGTGGCGGAGATCCAGGATCGTCTTCCGGGTCGCGGCATCCGCCACCTTCATCCGTCCGTCGGCGCCCTTCGTGATGGCGTCGGCAAGATTGCCGACGCCATGTTCGGCGCCATGGTCCTTCACCATCTTCAGCCAGGTCTGCTCGATGAACTGATAGAGCCCCCGGGCGCTGGAGGTCGCGGCCTTGGCCCCCGCGTCATAGCCCGATTCCAGCTTGGCCTGGGCCAGGAGATAGCTGAAATCCATGCCCGTCCGGGCCGACGCGGTCTGGATGCCGGTCAGGATATCGGCCGGCACGCCGGCATAGGTGCGGCGCTGGGCGGTGGCGGTCATCTCGCTCGGCACACTAAGGCTCATCCACGGGTCCTCCCGGCAATCCGGTCCTGGCGATCCGGCAATTCTTGCCGGCCGCCCTGCCCCAAAGCGCCGCGGAACCCCGGATTCCCGTCCGCCCACGCCCTGGGACAGGCCGTAACTGGCAAAAGCCGTGCCAAGTGTCAGGGCCCGCGCCGGGCATTGCCGACATTGAGCGCCAGCACTTCCACCACCCGGCGCAGCAGACGGACGATGCCGTCGTCGACCGGGGTCGGCGTCAGGGCCGCGATGGCCGATGCCGCCGCGATCACGCCGCTGGCCGCGGCCAGCAGGGTGTCGCCGTTGTCGATGATGAATTCGATCATGCTTTGTTCCCCTCAATTGCCGAGCTTGTAGAACAGGTGCCGGCCGATGGCGACGACCGGCCGGCGCCCGCGGGCCCAGGCCGGCAGCACCCCGCGGGCGTGATAATGGTCGGCGCCGAAAGTGGAATCGCCGAGGCGGCCGTCCAGCGCGGCATCGGCGATGGTCCGCGCGGGCAGGAGCACGGCGCCGTCCGCGGCCAGGGCCTCGATCCTGCCGCGGTTGGGATCGCCCAGGTTCCAGCAGGAAAACTGCCACGGCGCCCGGCACACGGAGACGGCGTCGGGCCCGCACCACCACGCGGCCTCGCGCCCCGCCGCGACCAGCCGGGCGCTGGCCAGCATGCGGTTGACGACGACGCCGGCGACCGCCGCCATGCCGGGCACGCCCTCGCCCCTCGCCTCGCCCCAGAGCGTGCGGGCCAGCGTATCGCGGTCCGCCTCGCCCGGGGCCGGCAGGGGCGCCACCCGGGCGGCAAAGGGGGCGCGCGGCGGGCTCATGGGTTGCCCCCCGGCACGGCGCGCTCGATACGGCGCAGGCGGCCTTCGAGATCGGCCAGGCGGCCGTCCAGGCGGCCGAACTCGCGGCGCGCCTCCTCGGCGGCCAGGGCGTCGCGGCCGCCGGCCTTGAGATCGCCGACCTGTTCGCGCAGGCCCTCGATCTGCACCTTCAGCCCGGCGATGACCGCCGTCGTCTCGCTGACGCTGCCCGCCAGCCAGACCACGCCCGCGGTCAGCAGGGCGCCGATGACGATCGCCGCCTGGCGTTCCATCTCACTGCGCCGCGATGGCGCCAGCGATACTGCATCCATTACACACCTCCCTCGTCCCGGTTGCGGTCGGTCGCGGCGTCGCGGGCGGCCACCGCCGCGCGTTCCTGCCGGATGGCGTTGGCGGCGATCTCGCCCAGCACGAGATCGAGGGGGTAACCCGCGGCCTCGGCCTCTTCCGGCGTCAGCGGGCCGCGCAGGATGTACCGGGCCTCGCCGGCGAAATCCGTCGAGGCGCGCAACCAGATCGCGTAACTGTTGCCCGCGGCATGGTCGAGCGGCCGGGTCTGGATTTCGATGCGGTCGAGAGAGATGATCGACATGGCTTTCCTCACGCGATAGCGACGGCGCTGCCGTCGATGTAGGTCCAGGCCGCGCCGTCGCATTTCACGAGGGCCGATTTGCCCGTTTCCGGGTTGGACACCTCGGCCCATCCGACAGTGCCGGCGGAAGGGGTGGGGAGAGTGCCCCTGGTATGGACGCGATAGCGCACCGGGCCGTTGCTCGTCACATTCGACAATGTGACTGAACCTGTTCCTCGATCGATGAATACCGGCGTTCCGAGGTAAGCGCCCGTGTCGGAGAAGCGGTTGATGCCGAAATCGGAACCGACGCTGGCGCCGCTTTCCGCGCCGGCGTTCGCCGAAAAGGACCACCGAAGAACCCCGTCGGTCTGAAGGCCGAAAACACGATTCGTGCCGGGGCCTTTGGAAACATTGATATCGCCTGCCGAGCTGATCTGCCCGCCGTGACCGAACTGGATAATATTCCTGACGTAGGAGCCATTGTCGGCAATCGCCTGAAGGGCCAGAACGCTATTGTTCTGATCGACAACCAGCTTGAACGCGCGCTGATCCGGCGTGCCGCTGACGGTCACCATCATTTTGATTTCAGGATACGCCTCCTTTTTCACGGTCAGCGGGCCGGTGAATTCCGGCTCCTCCGTGACCGCCGCCGCTATCGCCGCCCTGACCGCCGCCGCATCGGCGGCGCCGAGCAGCCCCCTCATGAAACCGCTAAGGTCATAGGTCGCCGGCGCATCGGCACCCGTGAAATAGAGGCCCTTGCCGGCCGCCGTGGCCAGCGCCGCCAATGCCGTCAGCATGGCCCCCGAAGGCTGCTTGCCCGCCAGGGCCGCCGCCAGGCCGGCGACATCGCCGACGGCCGTCCCCGCGGCGGCCGACGTCGGCACCCACCCGGCGCCGTCATGCAGCAGCAGCAGGTGCTCGTCGACGACAAGGATCTGAAACCCCGCCCGCGGCGCCACGAACACCCAGTCGGTGCCGTACCAGCAGGCAAGCTCGCCACCGTGCCCCGCCCAGGCGCCGTCGGCACCGGCCGCTACCAGATGGCAGTCGCCGGCCGCCGGCGCCGCCGGGGCGGCCGTCCTGGTCCGGTCGAGAACCGCGGCCTGCACCAGCATATCCAGCGTGTTCAGTGCCTCGTTATGGGTGATTTCCTTCTGTGCCTGGTACTGGGCGATATAGGGCAGCGCCAGCCGCGGGGTCGTCATGGCAAAAGGGCTCCTTCGACAGAGGCCGATCAGATGGTTGCCGTCGCCGCCAACCCGCGGCCGAACAGGGCTGAAACCTGGTAGACCCGGACCACCACGGCCGCGGGGATCCAGCCGAAATCCGCGACCGCGCTGGCCGCGCCATAGGTGGCGTGCGGCACGGTCGCATTCAGGGTGCGCTTCACCGCCGGACCGGCGCCGTCGAGGATTTCAATGTCGTAACGCTCCTGTTCCTCGGACAGGGGCACATCGGCATGGTCCGACCATTGTCCGCCGATGCGGGTCCGGCGTATCCAGGTGATCTCCAGGTTGCCGGCCGCATCCCGCCGGCCCCGGACATGAACCGGGGCATAGGGACGCAGGCCGATCCCGCGCGCGGTGAAACGCCGCTCTTCCCACGACGGATCGCCATGGCCGGCAGCGGCGGCGGGACCGAAGCGATAGCGCATCTCGACCTGCCGCAAGGACAAGGGCAGCGGCAGGCTGCGCAGCGCCCCGGTCAGGGCCACCACCCGCGCCCCCGCCGCGACCGGCGACCGCATCGCCTGTTCGGTCCCAAGGCGCCCGCGCAGCAGGCCGCGCAGGTCGTAACGCCCGGGCCCGACCGGCGCCGCAGCCGCGAACTGAAGGATTTCCCAGTCGCCGTCCGCATTCTCGATCGCCAGGGCATTGGCGTCGCCCGCCAGCAGCCGGTCCCGCGGCCGGCTGCTCAGGCTGCCGCTGACCAGGGCGACGCCCAGCACATTGCCCTCGTCCCAGAATGCCGTCGGCCCGTTGTAGAGGGGGTGGACGGTAACCCCGAACGTGGCTGCCACCGGCAGCACGGCCCAAGTCTCGTAACTGTCGCCGGTCGCGGAAGCGGCGACGGCGACCTCGACCGCGGGCACGCTGCCCGCCGCCACCCAGGGCCGGTGGGGCGGGACCGTCTCGTCGATCACCGGCAGGTCGAGAAAGGCGAGCGAAAGGCCGGCCGGCACCGGCAGCCGGCCGATCGCCTGCGGCGCGGCAAGGCTGAGCACGGGCCCGTGGGCCGCGGGCTCGACCACCCTGGCCTCGACGTCGCGCCGGCCCGTCTCGCTGATCCGCCCGATGCGCAGCGTCAACCGCCCCGCCGCGGTGACGAGATCGAGCGTATCGCCGGGATCGAAGGCCAGCCGGGACGGCGGCAGGGCGAAGCGAACACTTTCCCGGCCGATCCAGGCCTCGGTCAGCAGCCGCTCGGCCATGCGCAGGGCCTGTTCCTCGTCCAGGGCCAGCGGCAGCGACAGGATATGGCGCCCGACCGCGCCCCCGGCCTGGCGCCGGCTGACCACCGCCGCGGTCCGGTAGTCCCGGGCGAGGTCGGTAAACCTGATGGTCACATCGCCCGGCAGGTCGGTTTCCTGGGCCCGGGTTATGCTCAGGTCGCCCCGTTCCTCCTCGCCGGCGGCGATATCGTCGAGCGTCAGCACCGCCGCCGGGCCGCCACCCTTGGGGCGGAAGCGCAGCCGGCCGTCGCCTTCGGCCGCATCGAAGTCGAAGGCTTCCATCAAGGCTTCGATTTCGCCGCGCGGGCTCAGCACCCGGTCCCTCAGGTAACCCGGAACGATGCCGCGCAGCGCCGAAACATCGATTTCCCCGGGCCCGAGCCCGGCGCGGCCGCAGATCGCGGCCACGAGCCCGCCGAGATCGGCCAGCGCCACCTTGCCGTTCAGCCAATGCCCGGTCGGCCAGAGATCGGTATCGCCCCAGAGATCGGCCCGCGCCGGCCAGGCCGGATAGGGCCGGGCATCCCAGGTCCAGACGGCGATTTCCGTCACCATCCGGCCGCCGTAGACGGGCGAGACCGGATTGGTGGCGGCCGCGGGCCCGAAATGGTCCAGCCAGGCGGCAAGCCCGGCGCGCTGCACCAGATCGTCCCGCGTTCCGGCCGAAAAATGCGGCAGCGCCGATTCCGCCGACTTCGGATCGAAGAAGACATTCGGCTGGTTGCAGCCGCGATCGATGCTCGGGATGCCGAGTTCGGTGAACCAGATCGGCTTGCCGGAAGGCACCCAGGCGGTCGGCGCCGGCTGCTCGATGCCGCCGATCCGCTCCACATGCGCCTCGGCCCACCAGCGCCGCAGGTCCTTCGGCCGATAGACCCAGGGCTTGCCATAGGCGCCGTCGGTGATCGGCGTGCGCCGCTGCTCGCGGCGGTCGGCCGCGCTGGCGTAATACCAGTCGTAATATTCGCCGCCCTCGATATTGGCGCGCAGATAGGCGCCGTCATGCGGCCCGGCCCAGCCCGCCGCGGCATCGAGGTGATCCGTGCCGTCCCGCCAGTCCGCCAGCGGCAGGTAATTGTCGATGCCGACCGCATCGATATGGGCGTCGGCCCACAGCGGGTCGAGGTGATAGCGGAGGTCGCCCGAACCATCCCCCGGCTGGTGGCCGAAATATTCCGACCAGTCGGCGGCATAGGTCAGTTGGACCGCCGCCCCCATCACCGCCCGGCAATCCGCCGCCAGGGCGCGCAGGGCCGCGACGAAGGGATAATGGCCGCCGCCGTCCCGCAATGTGGTCAGCCCGCGCAATTCCGATCCGATGACGAAGGCCGACACGGCCCCCGGCGCGGCGGCATTCACCGCCGCGGCAAGCCGCGCGTAATGCAGCACCAGCCGGCGCAGGGACCATTCCGCCGGACCGGCATAGGAGGACGTTACCGTACCGGTTCCGGCATCGACGGCGGCGCCGAAATGCGCCGGCCCGGCCGTGCCGACGAAGGCGGCGATTTCGGCGGCAACGGCGGCGGTTCCGTCCGGCGAGCCGCCGTATCCCGGTGCGATGCCGGCGGTGATCCGGCCACGCCAGGGATGGGCCGGCTGCCCGGCCGCCGTACCGCCCGCCGAATAGGGGTTCGGCAAGGTGTTGCCCGCCGGAATATCCATGAACAGGAAGGGATAGAGCACGACCTGATAACCGCGCGCCCGCAGTTCCAGGATCGCCCGGACCACCGAGGCATCCGACGGCGTGCCGCCATAGGCCCGGTGGCCGCCGTCGGGCCGCAGGGACACGACCGGCACCTCGCCGCGCGCCAGGCCCTGCACGCTCCAGGCGATCGGCGTCCGGCCCTCGAAGGTCGCCTTCGCCCCGTGTTCCACCCGGGGCTGGATCCGGCATTGCGCGGCCCGCAGGTCGTCGCCGAACCAGCCGACGACGAGTGAGACCCGGCGCACCGCGGGCAGGCTGGCGGCCAGATCGTCAAGCGCGGGCAGCAGGTCGGCGCGGCCGTCGCCGGCGCTTCGGTTCTGCGGCAGCTGCAGGCCGGCGGCCGTCGCCTCGCTGCCCGAGGTGACGACATGGGTATCATAGGCGAATTCGCCGCCGCCGGGGATCAGGGTGATGCCCTCGATCCTGGTCTCCAGCGCCGGCCCGGAGACCGGCCCGACGCGGCGGAAGACCTCGAAAGTCAGTTGCGGCAGCCGGTTGCCGAAGCGCTCCAGCGGCAGATTCTCGAACACGACATAGGCCGTGCCGCGATAGGCGGGGGCGCGGCCCGCCCCTTCGATCGCCTCGATCAGGGGATCCGGGTCCTGGATCCCATCGCCCGGATAGACCCGCATGACGATGCCGCTGAGATCCAAGGGCTTGCCGTCCGCCCAGACCCGCCACAGGCGGTCGATCGCCCCCTCGCACAGGGCGACGGCGAAATTGGCGAAATAGCGGTAGGAGGTCACGCTGGTGGAGCCGCCGCCCCCGCCGCCCTTGCCGCCGCCCGTGGTCTCGGTGGTCGCTTCCTCGCGAAAGCGCGTCGCCCAGATCACCTGGCCGGACAGGCGCAGCCGCCCCGCCATCTCGGGCACCGGCGCACCTTCGGCCGAGGTCTGGACCTGAAGATCGGCAAGGCGCGGCCCTTCCCGTTTCACCGTGCCCGAGAACAGGCGCTGGTCGACGAAGGCGCCCACGGTCGAGGCGGCAAGCGCCGCCGCCGTCGCCGCCCAGGCGGGGGCGCCGGCGGTCAGCGCGGTCGCGGCCACGGTCAGCAGCAAGGTCGCCATGGTCAGAGATCCGTCGGAAAGCGAAAGGCGAAGCGCAGCCGCGCCCGCCACCAGGGCACCAGGGCAACCTCGGCCACCGGGTGCAGGTTATAGGCATGGATCATGCGCGCCGGGCCGGTCTGGACCGCGCAATGTTTCGCCGGCCAGCCCCGCCCGTAGGAGAAGAGCAGGACGTCGCCCGGGCCCGCTTCCCCGGGCGCGATTTCGGTCAGATGGCGGCGGGCCGCGAGCGCCAGGGTCTCGCGGCCGCTCGCCTCCGCCCAGTCGGGACCATAGGCGGGCGGGAGTTCCGGTTCGTGGCCGTAAAGATCGCGGTAGATCCCACGCACGAGACCGAGGCAGTCGCAGCCGACACCGGGCACCGACGCCTGGTGCAGATAGGGCGTGCCCAGCCAGAGGCGCGCCGATGCGACGATCCGTTCAGGCCAGGCTGGCGCCGTCATTGCCATCTCCCTGGTTCGGATAGGACAGGACGAAATCCGCCCCCGGCATATGGGGGAAACCGCCGAAGTTCACCGCATTGCCGAACCGCGCGCCGCAGGTGGCGAAGCGCCGGTCGCAGCCCGCCGTCAGCACGCCCGCGTCGCCGACGGCCGGCATGCCGGGCAGGGGCAGCAGCAGGCGCAGCCGGGCGCCACGCTGTTCCGCGACCTCGATCGCGAGGCCGGCATTGACCCCGGCGGTGAACGACAGGCGGCCGTGGCTGTAGGTGCCGTCCGCGGCATCGTCGATCCCGCCGACCCGAAGGCCGAGACGGCCCTCGACGGCGGCCACGGTCACCGCCGCCCTGAAGGCCGGCGCCGCCAGATCGATGCCGCAGCGGGCATCGCCCAGGGTCCAGGCGCAGCGCCGCTCGAACAGGCGCCCGGCCGGCTGGTCCAGCCGGTGGGCAAGACCGCGCAGTTCCGCGCTATAGCCGCTGCGCCCCCGCGTCACCTCGCCGATATGGCCCCGGCGGAGCAGGACACGCTGCCCCGCATCCTGCCAGTTGACCAGATAGAGCCGGCATTCCGCATCGTCGTAGCGCCCGGCGGCGAGATCCGCCTCGGTGATCGCATCGGAGCGGAGCGCGCCCTCAAGATCGACATTCGAGACGGCGAGGCCCGGCTGGCTTTCGAGGGCGCTGGCGGTGAAGCCGGAATCGGCGTGAAAGGTCACGCCGTCGAAGTCGAGGTCGACATCATGGTCGGTGAAACCGAGGCTGACGCCGTCGCGCCGCTGGATCAGCCAGCAGCGGGCCAGCGTCGTCACCCCGCCCGCCAGATGGGCGGCCAGGGCCGGCGGCAGGGTCTTCACGAGAACACCTCGATCAAGGGAATGGAGGGGACCTGCCCGGCGCGGAAATCCGCCAGCGACAGGGACAATTGCTCGACATCGAAGCGGACGGGAACGTCGAATTCGAAGCCGGCGGTGACGATCGCGCCCGCGGCCGGCGGCGCCGCGAATGTCACCAGGCCGGTATCGTGATCGACGGCGACGTCGAGCGCGGCGACGGCGACGCCGTCGAGCGCCACCTCCACCGTGCCGGCGACCGGCCGGCGGATCAGGCGCCGATAGGATTGCGCCCCCGAGGCATAGAGTTTCGACAGCGGGAAGCCGGTGGTTTCACCGTCGCCGGTGCCGATCGCCTGATCGGTCGCCGCCGGCGGGCGCAGGGGCGGGCAGCTTTTCCAGTCCTGCCAGTCGCGAAAGCGGAACCCGTGCAGCCGGCCGCGCCGGGCCTTGAAGAAGGCGATCAGCTCATGCAGGTCGTCGTCCGAGCGCAGGCCGAGGCCGACGTCATAGCGGTGACGCGGATGGGCCCAGAGCGCGTTGCGTTCCTCGTGCCCGCTGGCCAGGGTCACGACATCGACCCGGAACCCCGGCCCGCCTGCCGACCCGAAGGCGATATCGAGGGGAAAGCGGACGTCATGAAAACTCATGGCTCACCTCAGGAATAGCGCTGCGCGGCGGCAAGCGCGCGGGACATGGCGGCGGCGATCTGCCCCTGGCTGCGGCGGAAGCTGCCGGCATCCGCCGTCGTCACATTGATCGTCACCGAGGGCGCGGGGGTGGTGGCCGCCGCCTGCCGGGGCACGATCTCGCCGGTGCCGTCGGGCACGAACAATTCCGGCCCGGCCTCGCCGACCACATAGGCGCGGTCCGGCCGCACCGGCCCGCCGCCGGCCCGGAAACCGCCGAACAGCGAGCCGAGCAGGCCGGCCAGCCCGCCGCCGGCCGAACCGCCGCTGTCGCCGCCGCCGCCACCGCTCGCCGCCGCCAGGGCGGCATTCAGCGTATCGTCGAGGACGAGATCGGACAGGCGCAGCGCCATGCGCGACAGCACCTCGTTCCATTCCACCTCGGCCCCGGAAACCGCATCGACCAGGGCGCCGCGAATGGCCCGCGCCGCGACCGACGCGCCATCGGAGAGCAGGGCGAAAACCCCCTCTCCCGCCCCCTCGCCGCCGAGAATTTGCGAAAGGTCGGCGACGGCGGTCCCGGCCATCTGTTCCGCCTCGGCAAAGGCCTGGCGCAAGGGGTTGAGATCCGCGGCCAGTTCCACGGCCAGGCGGTCGACGGTCGGCATGTCGGCACCTCTATCCCCGGTCCAGCCGGGCCTTTAGAGTTTCGTAATCGGCCCGGTCCAGCCGGGCCTTCAGGGGGGTTTCTCAATCGGCCCGGTCCAGCCGGGCTTTCAGGGTTTCATAATCGGCCCGGCTCACGGGCGCCGGCTGCAAGGCCCGGCGCAGCGCGACGCGGGCCCCGAGCACGAGCAGGAGATCGCCCGGGGTGGCGGCCCAGGCCGCCGCCGGCGGCCAGCCGGCCAGCGCCATGGCAAGGCCCGCGGCCTTCGCCACCCCGACTAGGGTAAAGGGTTGGGCAGGTCCCCCGCCGGGCGCAGGGCCGCGGTCAGCAGGCGGGCGCAGACGGGGGCAAGCGACAGCAGCCCGCCCCCGATCGGCAGGTCGTCGATCCCCGCCGGCCCACCAGCCCGGCGCAGCGCCGGCAGCAGCACGGCGACGACATCCCGCACGCCATAGGTGCCGTCGAGAAAGCGCCGGGCCAGGGCCAGCAGGGGGCAGCCCGCCATCTCCTCGGTCTCGGCCAGGGCGGCGAAGGTGGGGCGCAGCACGAAAGCCCGGCCGCCGAGGCGCAGCACCACCTCGCCCCGGGCCGGATTGGCGGCAGGTTCCATGATCCGCCCCTCAGGCAAAGGCCGGCGCGCCGGCGGATTCGAGCGTGATCGAGAAGGTTTCCTCGCCGTCGTGCTCGCCCGCATAGTCGAGGGCGGTGACGAGGCAGGGCGCGGTGATGGTCGAACCGTCGCCCCGGGTGATGCGCCAGTTGCGCCGGGTCCGGCCGGTGAACAGGCTGCGCACCGTTTCATGGGCGGCGCCGCTGTCGAACACGCCCGCGCCGGTGAAGGTGAAGGATTGGATGCCGGCGCCGTCCAGCAATTCCCGCTGGCCGCCGGAATCCTTGCTGGTCGTCTCGACCGGGCGCAGGCGGGCGCGAAACCCGGTCGAGCGCAGGCCGGCGACCGTGGCATAGGCGCCGCTGCCCGTGGTATCCACCTTCAGCAGGAACAGGTCCCCGCGTTGCTTGGCCATGCCGTCGCTCCTCAAGTCGTGTGGGGGGTAATCGCTTCGGTCACCACCCGCAGGCGCAGCACGCCATGGGTGGTGACGCCGTCGCCGTCGTCGAGCACGGCGCCATAGGTCACCCTCGCCTGCACGCAGGCATGGGCGCCGCCGAGCACGGGCACCTGGCGGTGCAGGGCCGCGGTCATGGCCGCCAGGATGCGCTTCGCCTCCGCCCGGCCACGATAGCGCGACCAGGCATGCAGGGTCAGGACATGGACCTGGCCGGCCCGGGTGCAACTGTCGTCCGGCAGGCAGCTCGCCTCGCCGATCACGACATGGGGAAAGCCGGCGCCCTCGGGCCGGCGGTCGTGCAGCCGGGGGCCGATCAGCGCACCGAGGCCGCTGTCCGCGGCCAGCAGGGCGAAGACCGCCCCCTGAACCGCGAGGGATGCATCAGGGCTCAAGGCGCAGAGCCTCCGTCAATCGGGTTTCAAGGTCGCTGCGGGTTTCGGCCAGGGCCGCCGCCAGAAACGGCTCCGCCGGCACACGGGCGGTGCCGAATTCACGCGCCGCCGCCCCTTCGTCGCGAAGGGTAAGGCGCCGGAGGCCATCCGCCGTCTCGACGGCCACGCCGCCCTCGACACCGGCATCGAGCGCGGCCACGGCGGCATCCAGCGCCTCCTCGACCTGGGCCGCGATCCGGCCGAGGGCATCGCCGAGCCCGCTCACTGGCCCGCCCCGCTGCGGGCGAGCAGGGTCAGATAGGCCCGGCGCGGCTCGGGCAGGATGCCCAGGATGTCGAGCGGCTGGCCGCGCCAGACGATCCGCCATTCGGCCGACAGGTCGTCGCGGGCCCGGATCGTGACTTGCCACATCACCTGGGCCTGGCGCTGGTCGGCGGCCACGGGCTCGCTGCCCGTCGTCGCGGTGACGGCGGCGAAGACCTCGGGCGTTTCGGCGATCGGCGCCCAGCCGAGAGGGCCGCCGCCCGCGCCGTCGTCGCCGATCACCGGCCGCTCGAAGCGGATGCGTTCGCGCAGCCGGCCGATCACAGCCGCACCACCCGGTAAGGCGACCACAGTGCCTCGACACCCAGCGGCAGGGGGCGGGCACCGCCGCCCGCCCCCGCCTCGCGGCTTTCGAACAGATGGCCGAGCAGCAGGGCCATGCCCCGGCGGACCGGTTCGGGCACATCCGTGCCGGCCGGGCCATAACCGGCGGTGTAATCGACCGCGATCGCATTGGCCGCCCGGCTGCCGACGGGCGGGGCGCTGCCCGCCCTGAGCACCAGGCGCCCTGGCGTCGCCACCAGATCGGCGAGATAGCGGCCGGGCTCGAGCACCGTGGCGAGGCCGTCCTCGTCATAGGTCGTCACCGCTTCGACCGCGGCCAGCGGCGGCCTGGGCAGGTCCAGCGCCCGCCGCCCGGCCGGCCAGGCGTCCAGCCACAGGCGGAACCCCTGGGTGATCAGGGCCCGCCCGAGATGCCGTTCCGCCAATTGCCGCGCGGCGACGATCAGGGCGGCGACGAGGCCGTCCTCCGCCGTATCGTCGAGGCGGAGATGCAGCCGCGCCTCCGCCAGCGACAGCGGCTCGACCGTCGGCGCCAGGATCCGTTCCAGGCCGGCCATGGTTACACCCCGGCCCGCGCCGTGCGGTGGCGCAGGATGGTGATGCCGGCCGCCGCCCCGCCGGTGGCGCCGGCGATGGTCAGCTTGGCGCGGAGATAGCGCGCCGGCCCGGCATAGCCCACCTGCTGCACCGTATTGGCCCCGGCGCCCGACGAAATGGCGGCAAAGGCACCGATCAGGTGCCCCGCCGCCACATCGTCATAGGCGATGCCGTCGGCCGAAGCCTCCAGGCCCGGGGTATGGGTGCCGTCGGTATAGGCGCCGGCATGGACCAGCACGCTGGCGGCATCGAAACCGCGCAGGTCTACGGCGCTGCCGGTGGCGCCGGCGGTCCGCACCGCCGGCGCCAGGCTGTGCGCCGGGTCCAGATTGCTCTTCAGGTCACGCATGGTCATGTTTCGTTCCCCCATCAGGCCGCGAATTTCAGGAGTTTGACGGCGTCGAAATCGAGGACGTCGCCGCCGACCCGCCGGGTGGTGTAGAATTTCACCTGGGGTTTCGCCGTATAGGGATCGCGCAGCGTGCGGATGCCCTGGCGATCGACGACGGCATACCCCTCGCGGAAATTGCCGAAGGCGATGGACAGGCTGCCGGTGGCCGGTGCCGGCATATCCTCCGCCTCGATCACCGGATAGCCGAGCAGGGTGGCCGGCTGGCGGGCGCCGAGGGCGGGCTGCCACAGGTATTGGCCGTCGCCGTCGCCCTTCAGCTTGCGCACTTCGGCGACGGTGGCGCGGGCCATGACGAAGCAGGCCCCCGGCCGGTAGCCGGCTTTCAGGGCATAAGTCAGGGCGATCAGGGCATCGCCGGGGTCGCTGGCGGCGAAAGCGCCGTTGGCCCCGGTCAGGACGTGTTGCAGCGTGCCCCAGGCGCGGCTGCCGTCCGCGGTCGCCGCCGTGCCATAGGTGGTGAAGCCGCGCGGCATGCCGACGCCCGACCCCCCGACGAAAGCGGCATTTTCCGCCCGGCCGAACTTGTCCGCCACCTTCTGCGCCAGCCACGCCTCGACATCGAAGCCGGCATCGTCCAGCAGCTTCTGCGACACGCGCGGTTCCGCATAGAGCTCGTGGGCGGGAATGCGCCAGAGGCCGACCTGGGGCGATGCGGTCTCGCCCCGCCCCTCGGTTTCGGCGACCCAGCCGGCCGCGGGCTCGCCGAGGTCGAGCATGCCCTCGGCGGCATCGGCGGTGATGGTCAGGACCGAGGCGATGGCGCGGATCGGGCTGGCGTCGTGAAGGCGCGAGACGATGCGGTCGGTCACCTCCGCCGCGACCAGATAGCCGCCGTCCGGATCGGAGACGACGCTCATCGCCTTTTTTTCGAGGCCCGGCAGCTCGTGGTCGATACCCTTGCGCAGGAACAGCGAGAAGGCGGCGGCATGGGCGGTTTCAGCCGGGTTGCGCGCCTTGGCCGCGCGGCCGGGGCGGGCGAGCGCGGTTTCCAGGCTCGCCACCGTCTCGTTCAGGCGGCCGACCTCGGCATTCAGGCGGTCGACCTTTTCCGTGGTCAGGACGTCGGCCCGCCCCTTGGTTTCGATCTCGGCGAGGCGCCGGTCGTTCTCCGCGCGGAAACTGCCGAAGACCCGGGCGAGGTCGTCGGTCGCGGATTGCAGGGTGGCAAGATCGGTCATGCAAGGTCCTTTCCAGGGGCAAGCGCATCCGCCGCGCGGCGGAGATTGGCGATGATGGCCGCATTCAGCCCCGTCTCGTCCGGCCGGGCGGCCTTGACCCAGGCGATCCGCGCCGCCTCGTTGGCGGGCAGCGTGACAAGGCTGATTTCATGAAGGTCGAGGCCGGTCAGCAGGCGGGCGCCGTCGCCGTCGATCCGGGCGGCGACGGTCGAATAGCCGATGGAGAGGCCGTTGACGGCGCCGAGGCGCATCAGGGCCTGGGCCTCGCGCCCCCGGACGGTTTCGAGGGCGAGACGCCCCTCGACCCGAAGCCCGCGCTCGTCCTCGGCGACGAGGTCGAAGCGGCCGATCGGTTCCGCCATGTCGTGCTGCCAGAGAAACGGCGGCATCTGGCCGAGGCCGCGCCAGCGCTCCAGGCTGCGGCGAAAGGCGCCGGGGGCGACACGGTCGCCCTGGGCATCGGTCACGCCGAAGACGCTGGCATAGCCGGCGAAAACGCCCTCTGCCCCGGCCCGTTTCAGGGCGATGGCGACCGGCGCGCTTTGCTGCGTGAGGATCATCGCGTTACACCTTGCCTTTCTGGACCTCCAGAGGTCCGTAACCGAGGGCGGCCCGGCGCTCGTCCCGGGTCAGGTCGGCGGCGGCGCGGACCTTGGCCCAGCGCTCCGCCCGGCGCGGTTCGAGCGCCGGGATCTCGTCGAGATCGGGTTCGAGCACGGCAATGCCGAAAGCGGTGCCGAAGGCGCGGGCGAAGGCCCTGGCCACCGCCTGCGCCAGGGGCACCACCGTGTCCTCGTAAAGGGCGAGGCGGGCCTCGGCGTAATTGGCATAGGTCTGGGCATCGGGCACGCCGACCAGTTGCGGTGGCACCCCGAAGGCGAGCGCGATTTCCCGCGCCGCCGCATTCCGCCCCGCGATCCAGTCCATCTCGGCCGGCGACAGGCTGAGCGGCCGCCAGTCCAGCCCGCCGTCGAGCAGGAGGGGACGCCCGGCGTTGCGCGCACCCTCGAATTGTTCGGCGATCTCGGTCTTCAGGCGGTCGAACTGGTCGTCGGCCAGCGCCGCCGGCCCGTCCTTCGGCTGGTAGACCAGGGCGCCGGAAGGGCGGGCGGCATTGTCGAGCAGCGCCTTGTTCCAGGCCCCGGCGGCATTGTGCTGGTCGATCGCCTGGGCCGCCGCCTCCAGGGCGGGCAGGCCGTGCCAGTCGTCCAGCGGGTGGAACGTCTTCAGGTGCAGGACGGCGGAGGCCCCGGTCAGGGCATCGACCGGGATGAAGCGGCCGTCCTCCCCTTCCCGGTGCTCGTAGCCGGCGGGAATTCCGCCCGGGCCGGGGCGCACCGTCACGCGGTCGGGCCGCAACAGGTGCAGTTCCCGCGGGCGCGGCCCCGGCCCCACCGCCTCGACATAGGCATTGCCGGCGATCAGCAGATGCGCCGCCACCGCCTCGCGGAAGGCGCTGCCCTCGTCGCGCGGGTTCGGGCGGCGCATCAGGGCATCGAAGGCCGGCACCCGGATTTCGCTGCCGGCGGCATCGCGCGCGATCCAGGGAATGGCGGCGACGCTGCGGGCGACGAGGCCGACCGCCCGATGGACGACGACATTGCGGACATAGCCCTCGTCCGCCAGCGTGGCATAGCGCCGGGCGGTCCAGCGCGCGCCCGGCGCCTCGCCCCAGGCGACGGCACGGCCGCGGGCCCTGGTCTCGGGTACCCTGGTTTCGGGTGTGGGCCGGACCAGGCGGCGCAGGCGTGCCATCAGGCCCGGCGCCGGCGCCGGCCCGTTCTTGTTTCTGTCCATGGTCCTTAAAGCCTCCGCAGTCTCGGCACGCTGGGCTGGGGCCCCGCCGCCAGATCGGTCAGCACCCAGACGAGGGCATCGACCCGGTCGCACAGACCGTCCGGCCCCTGGGTGGTAAAGCGGCACATCTGGTCTTCGAGGGCGGCAAGGCCGGGCCCGTGAAAGACCTGGCCTTGCTCGTAAAGGGCGGCGACCGGCTCCGCCCGCACCGCCTTGCCCCGGGTCGCGCGCAGCCCGCGATAGGCGACGCCAGGATCGAGCGCGCGGACCAGGGATTCGACCAGATCGCCGCCCTGGTTGACCTCGGCCACCAGCCGGTCGGCCTGATGGCGGTGATAGGCGTCGATCGCGCGCCGGGCCCAGCCGGTGGGCGGCAGGCGGCACGACAGATCCTCGATCACCGCCAGCGTGCCGTCGGCCCGGCGCCCGGCGACGACGATGCCGGTTTCCGCCCCCTCGTCCTCGCCGGTGGTGCCGACCGCGGGATCGACCCCGACGACGATGCGCAGGCACGTCTCCGCCGGCGCCGCCACCCGCTGGCGGTCCAGCAGGGCGCGGGTCCACAGGGCGCCCGGCACGTCGTCGACCACTTCCGCATGCAGTTCCTGGCGGCCGAGGCGCGTGCCCTGATAGCGGCGCACCACCTCGGCCAGGAAGGCCGGCGCCAGATTGGCCCAATTGTCGAAGGTGGAGCCCCGGGTGATCCGCACCTGCGGGTCCTTCAGCAGGTCCTTGATCAGGGGCACCGGGCGCGGCGTCGTCGTCGCCAGCCAGCGCGGCGCGGTGCCCAGGCGCAAGCCCAGCAGAAGCTGGTCCCAGGCATCGGCATCGCGCCATTTGCACAATTCGTCGGCCCAGGCGAGGTCGTGCTGGGGCCCGCGCAACTGCCCCGGCCGCTCCGCCGAAAAGGCCGTGGCGACGGCACCGTTCGGCCAGGTCAGCAGGCGTTTCGACGGTTCCCACAGCGGCCGATGGCCGGGCGGCGAGACGGCGAGAAGGCCGGACTCCCCCTCGATCATCACCTGGCGGGCATCGGCGGCGGTCGCCCCGACCAGGGCGATGCGCCGGGCGCGGCCGGCCTCCACCTCCATGCGCACCCATTCGGCGCCGGCCCTGGTCTTGCCGAAGCCCCGCCCGGCCAGCACCAGCCAGCCCTGCCAGTCGAAGCCCGGGGGCGGCAATTGCTGGGGCCGGGCCCAGAAGGCCCAGTCATGGGCCAGGACCTCGGCCTCAGCCTTGCTCAGCCCCGCCAGGAAGCGGGCCTGGATCGCCGGGGACTGCGAGGCGAGCCAGGCGCTGTTGTAAGCGCTCGCGGATGTCGGCGGCATCGCTGTCGTCATCCGTTCCGCCATCCATCGCGTTTTCAAGACCGAAGGCCTGCCGTTCCAGGCGGATCAGGCGATCGGCGGTGGTGCCCAGCGCCCTGACCAGACCGGCCACGGTTTCCGCCTTGCCGGCAAAGGGCCCCTCGTCCGGCGGGCCGGTCGGGGCCGACAGGTGATCGCGCAGGGATTGCTGGACGAGGCCCAGCGTCTCGCGCAGGCCCGCCAGCAGGCGGCGGTGGGCGCGGGCGACCTCCAGCCCGCGGCGGGCGGCGAGATCGGCCTCGTCCGCGCCGGATGCCGCGCCGGATGCCGTGCCGCGTTCCCAGCCCTCGGCCCGGGCGCGGCGGCGGATGGCGGCTTCACCGACGCCGAAGCCGGCGGCGATCTCCGCCAGGAACAATTGGCCCAGGCGATACTCCCGCTCGATGCCGCGCCAATCGGGCGTATCGCGGGCGGGGGGATCGGGGGTGATCATCGCCGGGCCATTTCGGATCACATCGACTATGTACCCATAATGTGCACATTGCGCACAGAAGTCAAGAGATTGTTCTCAACTTGTTCTCGACGAGCGCATCGATAGCCTGCTCGACCACGGCCGGGAATTCCATCGGGATGAAATGCGTCGATTCAGGCACGCGGGTCACCGCCGCCGCCGGCAGGACCTTGGACAGGCTGGCCGCCCCGCGCCGGCCGAGGGTGGAACCCTTGTCGGCGTAAAGCACGCCGACCGGACAGACGAGCTTGGGTACGCGGCGCCAGAAGCTCAGGCCGATGGTGGCGAAGGTCTGCGCCTCCCAGGCCGGGGCGCAGGCCAGGGCAATGGTGCCGTCGGGTTTGTCGGTGGTGCCGCCTTGGACATAGGCGTCCAGGAATTCCGGCCGCCAGGTCTTGAAGGCGCCGCGCCCGGTATAGGCCTTCAGCATGACCTCCCGGCCCGGCCAGTCGGCCCGGCGCTTTGCCGCCTGTTCCGCCAGGGGAAAGCGGCGCATCAGCCCGGTCACCCGGCCGAAGGCGAGCGCCGGCACGGCCCGCTTCGGCACCACGGCGGGATCGATCAGCAACAGCCCGGCGGCGAGGCCGGGATGCAGGGCCGCCACTTCGGTGCTGATCGCGCCGCCCATGGAATGGCCGACCAGAAAGGCCGGCTGGCCCCAGCCTTCGAGAATGCCGGCGAGATCCCGGGCATAGCGGCTCCACGAGCGCAGCCGGCGCGGATCGGCCGGCACCGTGCTGAAACCGTGGCCGCGCAGGTCGAGGGCGCGCACCGTATAGCGCCGGGCCAGCGCCTCCAGGATCGGCCGATAGGTTTCCGCATTCATGCCCGTGGCATGGGCCAGATGGACCAGGGGCGCGCTGCCGAGCGGCGGGCCGCCGGCGAGGCCGGAGAAAAAACCGCCCTCGGCCGGGATCTCGATGCGAGCAAGCAGGGACACGCGACACTTCCTTATCGTTATGGCGCCATCCTGGGCCAAGCCATGCAGCGCCGTCCATCGACAGCATGTGCTGCGATGCATTAGACTTCGGCCATCTTACCGCCACAAAAATGAAGTCTGGTGCCGGCCATGGTACGCCGCCTTACCGATGAACCCCCGATGATCCGCGGCCTTGGCGCCGACCCGCAGCGCCCCGGCGCGCTCGGCGGGGTGGAGCCCGTCTCGCCGCGCCCGCAGCACCGCCGCGCGGGGCCGGACTGGGGCCTTGCCCTCATCACCGTCGCCTTTCTCGGCGGCGCGGCCGGGCTCTTCTATTTCGGCTACATGAAAAAGAATCAGGATGATTCGCTGGCCGCCGGCGAAACCCGAATCATCACCGCCCGCCCGGAAACCGTGATTCCCGACGGCGGCACGGCCGCGACCCCCGCCGCCTCGACCGGCGGCCAGACCGCCGGCACCGCATCCGGCAGCGGGGCAGCGCGGCCGCCGGCCGGGGGCGGCGGCTATTCCATGGGCGAGCAGGCGACCGGGGGCGACGTCTCGACCCGGCCGGCGGCCCGAACGGCGCCCGAACCCGCGGGTCGCGAGAAGCCGCGCCCGACTTCTTCCGCCCCCGGCGTGCTGCAGGCACCGCCCGGCGTGAAGCCCGTCAAATAGGGCGCCAGGGGCCGCGGCAAAAAAAGCGCAATCGGACGCTTGCACATCGCCCGACCCTGTGGCAGGTTCCGCGCCCTGAACGGAGCCGCTGCCGTAGCTCAGTGGTAGAGCACTCCCTTGGTAAGGGAGAGGTCGACAGTTCAATCCTGTCCGGCAGCACCATCAGCCTCCGTTCCCCATCTTCCCCCGATCCCGTGTTTCACCCGGCAGGTTTTGCCGGTTGCCTTGGCTGTTCCAGGCTGTAACCTCGCCTGCGACGGACGTCGCGGCGCGTGGCCCGCACGGAAACGAGGGGAGAGGGAAGCATGTCGTCCTATCCGATCGAGAAGATCGAGGGCATCGGCCCGGTCTTTGGCGCCAAGCTGAAGGCGGCAGGCATCGATTCGACCGGCGAACTGCTGCAGGCGGCCGCCGGCCCGGCCGGCCGGGACGCCCTGGCCGAAAAGACCGGCCTCACCACCCATCAGATCCTCGAATGGGCCAACCGCTCCGACCTCATGCGCCTCAAGGGTGTGGGCGAGGAATACGGCGACCTGCTCGAAGTCGCCGGCGTCGACACGGTGAAGGAATTGAAGCACCGGGTGCCGGCCAACCTGCACAAGAAGCTGGCCGAGGTGAACGAGGCGAAGAATCTCGTCCGCCGCCTGCCGAGCGAGGCCGATGTCGCCGACTGGATCGAACAGGCCAAGTCCCTGCCGGCCATCCTGACCTATTGAGCCTGCGGGCCCCGCCATGACCAGACCCGCGGTCCCGCCGCGCCGGGGACGGCTGGCGGCCCTGGCCCTTTCCGCCCTGCTGGCGCTGGGACCGGGGGCCGCCCCTCTGTCCCAGTCCCTGTCCCTGGCGCGCCTCGCCACCGGTGGCGCCGTGGTCGCCGCCCTCGTCGCCGGCCCGCCGGCAGCGGCACCGGCGGAGGCGCTCTCGCGCAGCGGCGGCAGCGGCGGCTACAGCCGGCCGGGCAGCAGCCGCACCCCCTCGGTCGGCAGCGGCAGCGGTTCGTCATCCTCCTCGTCCTCCGGCGGCTACGCCCGGCCGCGCAGCGGCGGCAGCGACAGCGGCGGCCGCTCGTCGGGCAGCAGCAGCGGTTCCGACCGCGATGCCTCGCGCGGGGCATCGCGCAGCGCGCTCGACGATTTCCTCAGCCCGCCGCCCAGCCGCACCCCCTCGACCCGGGAGCGCGCCGACTCGGGCAGCGGCCGCAGCGCCGACAGCGTCGCCCCCCGCCGCCCGCGCACCGACCCGGACGATCCGAGCGGCTATTACCGCGATCGCGGCTATCGCATGCCCGATGCCTATGGCGGCCGCTCCAGCTTCGGCATTTTCGACGCCATCACCCTGTGGTTCCTGCTCGACACCCTGACCGACAGCAGCCACGCCGATTTCTTCCGCGACAACCGGGACGATCCCGGCTATCGCGAATGGCGCGCCGAGGCGGAGCGCATGGCGGCAAGCGATCCGGACCTGAAGGCGAAGCTCGCCGCCCTCGACCGGGAACTGGCCGCGGCCCCCGGCGATCCCGGCCGGGCCGGCCAATTGCCGGCGGATGTCCCGGGCGGGGCGGGCGGGGGCGGATCCCTCGGCCTTGTGATCGCCGTCATCCTCGTCGCCGTGGTTCTGTGGTTCTTCATCAGCACCCTGCGCCGGCGTTCGGCCAAGGGCCCGCAAGGCAAGGGAGGCGACGGCGTGGCACGCACCAAGGGCGGCGACGGCACGGCCCTGGGCCAGGCTGCCGCGATCCTGCGCAACAAGATGGCGGGCGCCACCTATACGCCGGATTTCTTCCGCGTCGGCATGCCCATCACCCTCGACCCGGCCCCCTTCGTCCTGGCGGAAGGCCTGACCAAGGTGACGCCGCCCGCCGCCCTGTCCGACAGCGGCACGGTCGGCGTCGACGCGGTGGGCACAGCCGCCGACCGCTCGGGCACCTATCACCGCCTCTATCTCGACGACGAGGCGGCCTTCTTCCAACTGGTGCTGAACGCCGAGGGCTATCCCGCCGAATGCCGCTATTTCCGCCGCATCGACGAGGTGCAGCCGGCCAATCGGGACGAATGGGCCTTCTGGCTCGACAAGGGCGAGGGCATGATCGGCTGGCCCGACTTCGAGACCAAGGACGGCCAGCTCTACCAGCGGGCATGGTCGCCGGGCAGCACCAAGGTCCAGCCCCGGGCGCTGGAGGAAACGGTCGAGACGCTGCGCGGCGAAAGCCGGCGCAAGCTCGCCACCATGCTCTACGCCCGGGCCACCGGGGGGGCCAGCCCGGCGCCCGAAACCGAATACCTGCTGGTGACCGCAGTGCAGGCAGAGGCAGAGGCCTATGTCGAGCTGCATGCCGGCGTCGACATCAATCCGACCGCGCTTTCCCTCAGCTGACGGCAGCATACGGACAGAGACATGAGCCAGATCCTGACCACGCTCGGCACCGGCCTTCCGGTTCTCCTGCCCCAGCTCGGCGTCACCATCGCCCTGCTGATCATCGGCATCCTGATCTATCAGGCGATCACGCCGTTCAATGAGCGCGAATTGGTCGACCAGGGCAATACGGCGGCGGGCATCGTGCTCGGCGGCTCGGTCCTGGCCCTGGCGATCCCCCTCGCGGCGACGCTGGCGACCTCGAACGTGCTGATCGACATCATCGTCTGGGGTGTCGTCGCCCTGGTCATCCAGCTGCTGACCTTCGTGGTCATCACCCTGGTGTTCCGCGGCCTGAAGGCCGGGGTCGAGGCGGGCAATGTCGCCGCCGGCCTCGGCCTCGCCTCGGCCCAGCTGGCGATCGCCCTGCTCAACGCCGGCGCCATGGCCGGCTGATTCCCACCCCCAGCCTTCTGCTTTGACGAGGAAACCATGTTCACCTTCATCAAGAATCTGCTCGGCGTGAAGACGGACCAGGCAGTGCAGTCGGGCCTCGAAGCCCTGGTCCGCTGGGATCCCAAGGCCGCGACCGAGGCGGAACTGCGCACCATGGAACAGCATCTCGACCAGCTCGGCACCGAGGTCGCCCGCGCCCGCGTCTCGCTGACCAAGGAGCGGAAGGAAGCGGACGCCATCAAGGCGCTCAGCGAGCAACGCCTCGCCGCCGCCGAAAACCTGCAGTCCCAGGCGCTGGCCGCCAATGACCCCGACCGCAAGGCCAGCCTGGAGAAGAGCCTGAACCAGCTTCTCAAGCTGCTCGAGGACATGGCGCCGGAAATCGACCGCGAAGTGAAGGACGCGGAAGACGCCCAGACCTTCCTCACCCAGCTCGAGGAAGCCTATAACGCGGCCGGCACCAAGCTGAAGGAAGCGCGCAGCGACCTCGAACGCGCCCAGCGCCAGATGACCCGCGCCGAACAGCAGCGCGACATGGCGGAACGCCAGGCCGATGCGGCCAAGCGCGCCGCCGGCCTTGCCGGCACCACCTCCAGCCTCAATGTCGCGCTGAAGGCGATGCAGGACGCGGCGGAAAAGGATCTGGTCGCGGCCGAGGCCGCCAATGCCAAGGCCAGCCTGCTGAAGCCGACCAAGCCCGAGGAAGACGACGCCAATATCGCCGCCGCCCTGGCCGCCGCCGCCGGCCCGAAGCCGACCACGGTCACCGACCGTCTGGCCGCCCTCAAGGCCAAGATCAAGTCCTGATCGGGGATGAACAGGCGCCGGCGTGAGGCCGGCGCCTGTTGCCCGTTACCTCTGTGCCCGTCACTTCACGGCCGAACTGCCCTCGACCGTGACCGGGCGCCGGGTCGCCGAGGGCGGCACCACTTCCGGCGGATAGTCGCTGAGCGCCTGCGACAGGAAATCGTCATTGCTGCCGGGCTGTGCGGTGCCCGGGGGCAGCGGCGTGCGCCGGGCCGCGGCGGCGGCCCCGGTCGGTGCCGGCGCCGGCGGCGGCGGGGCGGAGAGCAGGGGCGGACGATCATCCTCGGCCGCCGTCTGGGCCGGGCTGACGGCCGGTATCAGTGCCACGGCAAGGCCAAGGGCCGCGCCCAGGGCGGAAACAACGAGATTGCGGGTCATGGATCAGCTCCTCGCGCGGGCGGCCCGGGGCACGCCCTGACGCAGAATCCGGGGGGTATCCTTCAGAGAAGGTAGGACCCCGGCGGCCGCACCGCAAGGCGGGTGGTCGAGAAAGCCCCGCCCTTCCCTCTCAACTGTTGCGCGCCGGCACCGCCACCGGGGCGGCGAAACGCGCCCGATAGGTCGCGGGCGCCACGCCGAAGCGGCGGCGGAAATGATGGCGCAGGCTCGCCGCCGCGCCGAAGCCGCAGGCCGATGCCACCTGCTCCACCCCGGCGCCGCCCTGTTCCAGCAGGTCGCGGGCCCGGCTCAGGCGCTGTTCCAGCAGCCATTCCCCCGGCGCCATGCCGGTCGCCGCCTTGAAGCGGCGGATGAAGCTGCGCAGGCTCATGCCCGCTTGCGCCGCCAGGTCGCCGACCGCATGGGGCCGGTCCAGGCTGGCCAGCACGCGGTCGATCAGGGGGCCGAGGCGCGCCTCGGCCGGCAGCCGCGGCACCGGGCGCTCGATGAACTGGGCCTGCCCGCCGTCGCGATGCGCCGGCAGCACCAGGCGCCGCGCCACCCGGTTCGCCGCCTCCGGCCCGAAATCGCGCCGCACCAGATGCAGGCAGAGATCGAGGCCGGCCGCCGATCCGGCCGAGGTCAGCACCTGCCCCTCGTCGACATAGAGCACATCCGGATCGACCGTCACGGCCGGATAGCGCTCCGCCAGCCGCGCCGCGTGGCGCCAATGGGTGGTCGCCCGCCGCCCGTCGAGAAGACCCGCCGCCGCCAGCACGAAAACGCCGGAACAGATCGACAGCAGCCGCGCGCCCCGGGCCGCCGCCGCCCGCAGCGCCGCGATCAGATCCGCCGGCACCGGGACATCGGCGCCGCGCCAGCCGGGCACGACGACGGTGCCCGCCCGGGCGATCAGGTCGAGGCCGCCATCGACCAGCAGGGCAATGCCGCCGGTCGCGCGCAAGGGGCCCGGCTCGATTCCGGCGACCGCGAACCGATACCAGCCGGCCCCCATTTCCGGCCGGTGCAGGCCGAAGATCTCGACCGCCAGACCGAATTCGAAGGTGCACAGCCCGTCATAGGCCAGGACGACGACCAGCCGGTCGGCCGAAGGATCGGGGGCGTCGTGTTCTGGCATGATCTGCACGATAATTGGCAATCGTGCCAGCTACCAGCCCGATCGCGCATCGCCGATCATGGCGGCGACCAGGAGAGCCCGCCATGCCCAATACCGTTACCAACAGTACCGTTACCGAAATCCCTGCCGCCGCCCCTGCCGAGGCCGAGGTCCATTTCCGCCGGAAACTGGCCTTCGAGACCGATTGCGCCGATGTCCACGCCGCCCTTGCCGCCGGTGCCGCGGATTTCGTGCTGCTCGACGTCCGCGGCCGCAAGGCCTATGCCCACGCCCATGTCCCGGGCGCGGTCAGCCTGCCGCACCGGGACATCGGCGAGAAGCGCCTGGCCGACTATCCGCCGGCCACCGTCTTCGTCGTCTATTGCGCCGGGCCGCATTGCAACGGCGCCGACCGGGCGGCGCTCCGCCTCGCCCAATTGCGCCGTCCGGTCAAATTGATGATCGGCGGCATGACCGGCTGGGCCGACGAAGGCCTGCCCTTCGCCGAAGGGACGTAAGGCGCGGCGGGCCGCAAGGGGTCCCGCCGCGCCCGCGGTCCTTAGCTTACTTCGCCCCGATGCCGGCCTCGGCCCGGGCGGCCGCGGCATGCAGGCGGTTGGCGGCGCTCGCCACCGCCTTCAGCGAGGCGATGGTGACATTGCGGTCGCGGCCGACGCCGAACAGGGTGAGGTTGCCCGCCCCCTTCATCTCGACATAGGTCACCGCCTCGGCATCGGCGCCCTTGCCGACCGCGTGCTGGCTGTAGTCGACGACTTCGAGGGCGATGCCCAATGCCTTGGCCAGGCTGTCGCAGAAAGCGTCGATCGGGCCGGTGCCGATGCCATGGGCTTCCTTCGCCTGGCCGTAGAGCTTCACATGGGTCGTGATCGTGCTGCGCTCGGTCGCATGGGTGTCGGGCAGGGTTACGTGGTCGACGAATTCGAGGGGGTATTTCGCCTCCAGATATTCCTTGCGGAACATCTCGAACAGGTCGCCGGCGGTCACTTCCTTGCCGGTGGTGTCGGTGTGGCCCTGGACCACGCGGCTGAATTCGATCTGCAGCTTGCGCGGCAGGTGCAGGCCGTAGTCCTCCTCCAGCAGATAGGCGACGCCGCCCTTGCCGGACTGGGAATTGACGCGGATCACCGCCTCGTAGCTGCGCCCCAGGTCTTCCGGGTCGATCGGCAGATAGGGCACTTCCCAGATCACGTCGTTCTGCTTGCGCCGGGCCCCCAGCCCCTTCTTGATCGCATCCTGATGGCTGCCCGAGAAGGCGGTGAAGACGAGGTCGCCCGCGTAAGGATGGCGCGGGTGCACCGGCAGCTGGTTGCAATATTCCGCCGTGCGGCGCAGGTCGTCGATGTCCTCGATCTCCAGCTCCGGATCGACGCCCTGAGTGAACATGTTGAGGGCGATATTGACGACGTCGACATTGCCCGTGCGCTCGCCGTTGCCGAACAGCGTGCCTTCCACCCGGTCGGCGCCGGCCATCATGCCCAGTTCGGCGGCGGCGACGCCGGTGCCCCGGTCGTTATGCGGGTGCAGCGACAGGATATAGCGCTCGCGCCACTTCACATTGTTGATGAACCATTCGATCTGGTCGGCATAGATGTTCGGCGTCGCCATCTCCACCGTTGCCGGCAGGTTGATGATGATCGGCTTTTCCGCCGTCGGCTGCCAGACGTCCATCACCGCCTCGCAGACTTCCTTGGCGAAGTCGAGTTCGGTGCCGGTGAAGCTCTCGGGCGAATATTCGAGGACGATCTCGGTCTCGGGGATCGTGTGCACCAGGCTCTTCACCAGTTCGGTGCCCTTCACCGCGATCTCGACGATGCCGGCCCGGTCCAGGCCGAAGACCACCCGGCGCTGCAAGGTCGAGGTCGAATTGTAGAGATGGACAATGGCCCGCTTGGCGCCGCGGATGGCGTCGAAGGTGCGGGTGATCAGTTCCTCGCGCGCCTGGGTCAGCACCTGGATGGTGACATCGCCCGGGATCTCGCCGTTCTCGACCAGGAAGCGGGCGAAGTCGAAATCGGTCTGCGAGGCCGAGGGGAAGCCGATCTCGATTTCCTTGAAGCCCATCTTCACCAGGGTGCGGAACATGCGCAGCTTGCGCTCGTGGCCCATGGGCTCGATCAGGGCCTGGTTGCCGTCGCGCAGATCCACCGAGCACCAGATCGGCGCCTTGGTGATCACTTTCGACGGCCAGCTGCGGTTCGGCAGATCGATCGGCTGGAAGGCGCGGTATTTCTCGATCGGCATGCGGGACATGGGGGTATTCCTTGGAATTTCGTGTCGTTAATCCGGTGTCGTGGTGTCAAGCGCGGGCGACGGCAGCAACCGCCGCCGGCCTAAGTCGCGCCAAGGCGCGCGACACGGCCCCGAGGATGGAGCGAGGCACGGCCAACGATCGGCATGAGAACGATCGACAGGCGCCGGATATACAGGAACAGGACATGGGAGAAACTTCGCGTAGATGGGACCATAGCACGATGTGGAACGAGGCGTTCCGCCCGACGCCGCAAGGCGCCGGTCAAATAAGTCGGCTAAGAAGGGTCCGGATCACGCTGGTCATCATGGCCACACCATGGACGCGCCCGGGGCCAAAGGTCAAGCGCGGATTTGCCGCCGGTCCCTTGACAAGCCGCAGGCGAAAGCCGGCCTCGGCGCTGCTCAATCGTAGAATATCGGTCCGATCCCGATCAACCTCATCCGCCCGTCATGAAAATCAAAACAAACACCATAATGCATCACGCCGACCACGACAGAAATATAATAAAAATAATTCCCATCAATATATGATTCTCCATAGCCCACTTCATAGGCCAAAGCCCTCACGCCATCTTTCCTTAATTCGAAAAAAAACGCATCGACCCACTCTTGATCGTTATGAGCGTAAGAGGCGCTCAAGTATTCTGAATTTTCCCGGCTGATCAGCAAATCGCTCCAAGCCGTGACGACCTCGCGGAAGACCCCGGTCGACACCCCCTCGACACGCAGATAGCCGCGATCCCCCAATGGCGGGCAGGCCCCGTCACGCGCCAGGGCCATCTCGGTGATTCCCCTGCCCAGCACCAAGACTCCCTTCGCGATGTCGACCTCGTCGCCAAGGACGACGCAGACGTCGCCCCGGACGAGTTTAGGCCGCGCCACCACTCGATATCGGGGCGCACCATCCATGATGGGACAACGTTCGACCACCGCCCCCGCGTCTTCGGCAAAGATCCAGGCAATTTCCGGCGGGTGTCGTGCTGCCTCATAATAAAGGCACGAAGCGGCTATGGCAGGCCGCAAAGACCAGACGGCGATCGGCAATAACAGTCCCAGCACCACGCGCTTGAACATTTTCGCCCTTTCGCCCTCCCGCCACTGGATATTGGCAGAATACCGCCACGATCTTACCCACATGCCCCACGGGCATCGAGCACGATTGCGCCTTCCGTCGACATCAAGCCACGGTCGAGGTTTCGCAGCCCGCGAAAGCTACAAGGATATCGGCGGCGATGCGGTCACCGGAAGCACCGCGGGGAATCCCCCTATGAGTTAAGCTCTTCATGAAATCGATATCAGAAGGGGCAGATCATATCCACTCGCCCCCCTGCCCCGGGTGCCGGTGGTGGCCCTATTGAGTCAGCGGCGCGGCTGAAACGGCGGGAGCCGGCACAGCGGGGGCCTGAGCGGCCGGGGCCGGCCCCGGGACCAGGGTGATGCTCACCGGCGAGTCGTATTTATTGTCCGCCCCCGCTCGCCAAGGCGAGGCTGACAACGGAAATTTGTGCGATACGCTTCATTTGTCCCACTATCCCGAATCAAGATCAAAAACATATTCGTTTGATAAATAAATACTCCATATTGACTACTTTTAAGGGAATTTCGGCACGGGCAGGGTCTATGCCGCCTCTTCCGTGGTTGGCAGGGCGGGCGCAGACGAGGACAGATCGACCCCGATCAGGATAAACCCGTCACCAAAAACAGCCGAAGGGTGCAAGAAACAGCCGCATGCAAACAGGAATACTTTGGATCTTGATCTCCAGGCGGTCACACACCACTCTTCCATAGGCCGGGCGGGGCGCAACAACGGCGAAGGACACGAAGAGCCATGAAAATCTTCAAGTGTCAGCAATGTGCCCAGATTCTGTATTTCGAGAATGGAACCTGCGTCGGCTGCCGGCACCGCCTCGGTTATCTTCCCGACCGCGGGCAGATGTCGGCGGTCAGGCCGGACGGCACCGACTGGGTGGCGCTGGCCGCGCCGGAAGGGCGCTATCGCTTCTGCGCCAATTGGGAACTGTCCGCCTGCAACTGGATGGTGCCCGCCGGGGGCGGCGAGACCTATTGTCTCGCCTGCCGGCACAACCGCACCATTCCCGACGTCTCCGACCCGGACAATCACCGCAAATGGCAGCAGATCGAGGAGGCGAAACGCCGCCTGTTCTACAGCCTGATCAAGCTGCGCCTGCCCCGGCCGGTGAGTGGCGACGGGCACCCCGAACCGCTGGTCTTCGATTTCCTGGCCGATCGCCCGGACGGCGGCGAGAAGGTGCTGACCGGCCATGACCAGGGGCAGATCACCCTGGCCCTGAACGAGGCCGACAGCGTCCGGCGCGAACAGATGCGCGCCGGTATGGGCGAGGCCTATCGCACCCTGCTCGGCCATTTCCGCCACGAGATCGGCCACTATTACTGGGACCGGCTGGTGCGCGACGCCGGCAACCTCGAAAGCTGCCGCGCCCTCTTCGGCGACGAGCGCACCGACTACGGCGAAGCCCTGCAACGCCATTACGACAACGGCCCGCCGGCGGACTGGCAGCAGCATTACGTCAGCGCCTATGCCACCATGCACCCGTGGGAGGATTGGGCCGAAAGCTGGGCCCATTACCTCCACATCGTCGACACGCTGGAAATGGCCGGCGCCTTCGGCATCGCCATCGCGCCCGAGGTGGACGACGACGGCACCATGGAAACCAATATCGACTTCGATCCCCACAAGGCCCACAGGATCGCCACGGTGGTCGACGCCTGGCTGCCCCTCACCTTCGCGGTGAACAGCCTCAACCGCTCCATGGGCCAGCCCGATCTCTATCCCTTCGTGCTGCCGCCGGATGCAGTGGCCAAGCTCGGCTATATCCACGACCTGATCCGGCAGGGCCGGTAAGGCGGGAGGAGGGAACGATGGACCTCATCCGCATCCTGCTGGCGATCCTCCTGCCGCCGCTCGGCGTATTCCTTCAGGTCGGGATCGGCCTGCACTTCTGGCTGAACATCCTGCTGACCATCCTCGGCTATATCCCGGGGATCGTTCACGCCGTCTGGGTGATCGCCCGGAAATAGCGGGCGGGGGCGGGCCCCGCCCGCTCCCCTCAGATCAGCTTGGCCGCCGGGGGCGAGAGATTGTCGAAGGCCGGCTGCCGCTTCTGGCTGCGGGCGGCGATCGCTTCCGGCAGGTCGACCGTCAGCAGCATGGCCGAATTCCAGGTCGCGATGTAATTGAGCCCGTCCGCCACCGAATGGTCGCGGCTGTAGTTCAGCATTTCCTTGGTCCCGGCGATGGCCAGCGGGCTGTGGCCGGCGATCTCGGCGGCGATCGCCATCACGCCGTCCAGCATCGCCTCGTGGCTGTCGAACAGCTGGTTGACCAGGCCGACCTGATGGGCGCGTTCCGCCCCCAGGCGCCGGCCGGTGAAGGCCATCTCGCGCACCACCCCTTCGGGCACGATCTTGGGCAGGCGCTGCAGGGTGCCGACATCCGCCGTCATGCCGATATTGATCTCGGCGATATGGAAGAAGGCGTCCCGGGTCGCAAAGCGCATGTCGCAGGCCGAGACGAGATCGACGCCGCCGCCGATGCAGCCGCCCTGGATCGCCGCCAGCACCGGAAAGCGCATGCGCTCGATGATCGAGAAGCACTCCTGAAGGTTCAGGATCTTGCGGCGCAATTCCTCGCGCTTGCGGCCCTCTTCCTCGACGGCGGGGGCAAGGTTGGCGAAGACCGCGAGATCCATGCCGGCGGTGAAATGCTTGCCGGTCGAGGACAGCACCGCCACCCGCACCGCCGGGTCGGCGGCCAGGGCGTCGAAGATGGTCAGGATCTCGGACCAGAAGGCCGGGATCATCGAATTGAACTGCTCCGGCCGCTTCAATTGCAGATGGGCGATATGATTACTGACGGTGACGTCGAAAGCCTGATACGCCATGGTCTCTCCCCTTTGGCTTTTGCCTTGGCCTAGCACGGAACGCGGCGGCCCCAAAGCCCCACGCCAAGCCCCCAGGCTGACGCGACGTCCGCGCCCCCCGCCTTGACACGCCCATCCGAGCGTTGCACGAAAGCACTCGGGCATAGAAGGAACCGAAACGTGAGCGCGCGGCAGACCGACATCATTCCCCTGCTGGAATCGAGCCCGGGCACGCGCCGCCAGTTGACCGTGCACCGCTACGGCACGCCCGGCCGCGGCCCGAAAGCCTATCTCCAGACCGGGCTGCATGCCGACGAATTGCCCGGCCCGGTGGTGGTGCAGCATCTCCTGCCCCTGCTCGACGACGCCGCCACTGCCGGCCGCATCCGGGGCGAGATCGTGGTGGTGCCCCACGCCAATCCGATCGGCCTGTCGCAATATCTGTTCGGCAAGCACGCGGGCCGTTTCGAGTTCGACAGTCTGGGCAATTTCAACCGCCACTACCCGGATCTGGCCGGCCCAGTGGGCGATGCCGTCGCCGAACGCCTGACCGACGATGCCGCCGGCAATATCGACCTGATCCGCGGCGAATGCCGGCGCCTGCTGGCCGCCCGCACCCCGCGCACCGAGGTCGAGCACCTGCGCCTCGAATTGATGAAGCTGGCGGTCGATGCCGATATCGCCCTCGACCTTCACTGCGACGATGTCGCCGCCATGCACCTCTACCTCGGCACGCCGCTCTGGCCCGATGCCGCCGATCTCGCGGCCGAGCTTGGCGCCGTCGCCGTACTGCTTGCCGAAGTATCGGGGGGCGAGCCGTTCGACGAGGCGATGGGCGGCATCTGGTGGCAATTGGCGAACCGCTTCCCCGACCGGCCGGTCCCGCCGGCCTGCCTGTCCGCGACCGTCGAACTGCGCGGCGACCGCGATGTCGGCGACGATCTGGCCGCCCTCGATGCCGCCGCCCTGTTCCGCTTCCTCGAACGGCGCGGCCTGATCGCCGGCGCTCCCGGCCCCCTGCCCCCGGCGCTCTGCGATGCGACACCGCTCGACGGCACCGATATCCTGGCCTGCCCCTGCGGCGGCGTGCTGATCTTCCACCGCCAGGTGGGGGACAGGATCGCGGCGGGCGATACGGTCGCGACCATTCTCGATCCCACCACCGGCGCCCGCACGGCCCTGATCAGCCGGGCCGCGGGCGTGCTCTTCGCCCGCGCCGGCCATCCGCTGGCCCGCCCCGGCCTGCCCGCGGCCAAGGTCGCCGGCCCCCTGCCGCTGGCGCATCGCACCGGCGCCCTGTTGACACAATAAACGGCAAAAGCCCGAGGAGAGAGAGCCATGGCCATCAACTACGACGAGATCATGAAGCTGGAGTCCGGCCCCTGGACCGTGACCTATACCGACCGCGAGACCATGCTCTATGCCCTTGGCCTCGGTCTCGGCCTCGATCCGCTGAACCCGAACGAACTGCCCTTCGTCTATGAGAACGGCCTGAAGGTCCTGCCGACGCAGGCGACCGTGGTCGCCTGGGACAATACGCTGCTGGCGAAATCCGGCGTCAACTTCATCATGGTGGTGCACGGCGAGGAACGCCTGAAGGTCCACGCCCCCCTGCCCAGCGAAGGCACCATCGAATGCCGGGGCAAGGTCACCGGCTGTTACGACAAGGGCGCCGGCAAGGGCGCGCTGCTGCTCGCCGATACCGAGATCCGCGACCAGGCGACCGGCCAATTGCTGATCACCGTCGGCATGACCATCTTCGCCCGCGGCGACGGCGGCTTCGGCGGCCCGGCCGGCGGCGGGCCGGAACCGCACAAGCTGCCCGAGCGGGACGTGGAAAAGGCCATCGCCTACCGGACCCTGGAATCCCAGGCCCTGATCTACCGCCTGTCGGGCGACCGCAACCCCCTGCACGCCGATCCGAACTTCGCCCAGATGGCGGGCTTCCCGCGGCCGATCCTGCACGGGCTCTGCACCTACGGCAACGCCTGCCGCGCGGTGGTCGAGGCCTACTGCGACTTCGACCCGACCCGCATCGTCGAATTCAACGCCCGCTTCTCCGCCCCCGTGTTCCCGGGCGAGACGCTGGAAACCCAGATGTGGCGCGACGGCGACGTGGTCTCCTTCCGCACCCGCATCGTCGAGCGCGACGTGATCGCCATCAACAACGGCAAAGCCGTGATCAAGGGGTAAGACCATGAGTGAAGCCCGCCTGCTGCCGGCCGCCACCGTCCTTCTGCTGCGCGACGGCGCGGGCGGGCTCGAAGTCTTCATGGTCCAGCGCCACTACCAGATCGATTTCGCCGGCGGTGCCCTGGTCTTCCCCGGCGGCAAGGTGGATGCCCGGGATTACGCCCCGGACCTGCGCCCCCGCCTTGCCCCGGCCCCGGCCCTCCGCGACGACCTGATCCCCTTCGCCATCGCCGCCATCCGCGAATCCTTCGAGGAATGCGGCATTCTCCTGGCCCGGCCCGCAGGCTCGGACGCACTGGTCGACGCCGAGCGCCTGACCGCGATCGAGGCGCGCTGGCGCGAGCCGCTGGCCAAGGGCAGCATCGGCATTCTCGACGTCGTCGCGGCCGAGGACCTGACCCTCGCCCTCGACCGCCTCACCCATTATTCCCATTGGGTGACGCCCGGCTTCATGCCGAAACGCTTCGATACCCATTTCTTCCTGGCGGTGGCGCCGGCCGACCAACTGGCCCTGCACGACGGCGGCGAGACGGTGGACAGCATCTGGATCCGCCCGGACGACGCAATCGCCGAGGCGATCGCCGGCAAGCGCTCGGTGATCTTCCCGACGCGCATGAACCTGTCCGTGCTCACCCGCGACGGTGATGCCGCCGGTGCCGTCGCCCGTGCCGCCGGAAAGCCCCCGGTCCGGGTCGAGCCCTGGATCGAGGACCGCGAGGACGGCCAGTTCCTGGTCATCGGGGCGGAGGCCGGCTACGACCGCACCGCCGCCCCGATCTCCGAACTGAAGTAATCAGAAGAATATCGAGGGGAGCCGCCATGTCCGATGAAACCACACCCGTCCTGATCGGCGTCGGCCAGGTCACCCAGAAGGACGTGGACCCGCGCGAGGCCCGCGGCCCGATCGAGATGATGCGCGATGCCGCCCGTCTCGCCGCCGAGGACGCGGGCATCGGCGCCGCCGGCCTCGGCCGGATCGACCGGCTGGCGGTGGTGCGCTTCATGTCGGGCAATTACGCCGATCCGGTCGCCCTGCTGGCGGAGACGCTCGGCGCCCATCCGGTGGATAGGGTGCATACCGCGGTCGGCGGCAATTCGCCCCAGATGCTGGTGAACGAGACGGCGGAAAAGATCGCCCGGGGCGAGACCCGTCTCGCCCTTCTCGCCGGGGCCGAGGTGCTGTCGACCATCACCCGCGCCCAGAAGCAGGGCATCGACACTCCCTTCAGCGCCATCACCCTGACCGAGGAAGACCGCAACGGTTCCCTGCCGGTCGAACTGGCCCACGGCCTGTTTCCGCCGGTCAATGTCTATCCGCTGTTCGAGAATGCGCTGCGCGCCAAGCGCGGCCGCAGCCTGAAGGCGCATCTGAAGAAGATCGGCGATCTCTTCGCCCCCTTCACCAAGGTCGCCGCCGCCAACCCCAATGCCTGGTTCCCGATCGAACGCACGGCCGAGGAACTGGTAACGCCGGGCGCCCGGAACCGCTTCGTCGGCTATCCCTATACCAAGCTGGTCAATGCCATCATCGAGGTCGACCAGTCGGCCGCCGTGCTCATGGCTTCCGTCGCCGAGGCGAAGCGCCTGGGCGTCCCGCGCGAGAACTGGGTTTATCTCCACGGCTGCGCCGACGCCAAGGACCATTGGTACGTGCTGGAGCGGGTGAACTACCACTCCAGCCCGGCGATCCGCACCATGGGCCGCGAGGCTTTCGCCATGGCCGGCAAGACCGTGGCCGACATGGCCTATTTCGACATTTATTCCTGCTTCCCCTCGGCGGTGCAGATCGCCAAGCAGGAATTGGCCCTGCCGGAGGTCGACGAAATCCCCCTGACGGTGACCGGCGGCCTGCCCTATTTCGGCGGGCCCGGGAACAATTACGTCATGCATTCGATCGCGGAAATGGCGCGGCGGCTGCGCGCCGATCCGGGCACCTTCGGGCTGGTCACCGCCAACGGCTGGTATGTGACCAAACATGCCGCCGGCATCTATTCGACCGCGGCGCCGGCGCGGCCCTTCGCCCGCAAGCCCCCCGACCTCTATCAGGCCGAGATCGACGCCGAGCCGAAACCGGCCCTGGCCCTGGAACCGGCGGGCGATGCGCGCATTGAGACCTATACCGTCGTCCATGGCCGCGACGGCGAACCCTTCATGGGCATCGTCATCGGCCGGCTCGGGGACGGCAGCCGTTTCGTCGCCAATACGCCCGCCGACGCCGATGTCTTCGACCTGCTGCTCGACGGCGAGGCGATCGGCCGCAAGGGCAAGGTGACGAGCGACGGCGGCCAGAACAGCTTCGATCCGCGGTAGGGACCCCATGCGCATCGCCAGCCTCGTTCTTTTCCTGATCGGGCTGGCGCTGCCGGCCCGGGCCGGCGATTTCCCCGACAAGGGCGACCCCGCCGAAGCCACCCGCCGCACCCTGGCGACGGCGGATGGCCCCCGCGACTATCTGGTCCAGCCCCTGCCCGGCCGGGGCCCCCGGCCCGTGGTCATCCTCCTGCACGGCGGCACCCAGGAGGCGCGGCAGATCTGGAAGCAGACCAGCCTCGCGACCATCGCCCGGCGCGAGGGCTTCATCCTGGTCGCCCCCAACGGTCTCGACCGCCACTGGAACGACGGCCGGGGCGCCACCATCGCCGCCGGGCCGCCCTCGACGGCGGACGACATCGGCTTTCTGCTTGCCGTGATCGACGACGTCGCCCGCCGCGACGGCGGCGATCCCCGGACCGTGTTCATGGCCGGGGTTTCCAACGGCGGCTTCATGGCCATGGCTTTCGCCTGTTCCGGCCGCTTCCAGTTGAAGGCCGGCGCCAATCTGATCTCGAACCTGCCGGCGGCCGCGGTCGGTGCCTGCAAGGCCGCGCCCACGCCCTGGCTGTCGCTGAACGGCACCAGCGATTCCGTCATCCCCTTCGCCGGCCAGCCGGCGGGAACGGTCCGCCGGGGCGAGGAACAGCCGGCCCTGCTGTCGGCGGACGAGACCTTCCTGTTCTTCGCCGCCCGGGCCGGCTGCGCCCGCGAAACGCTGCGCGACCGCCTGCCCGACCTCGACCCCGGCGACGGTTCCTGGGTCGAGCGCAAGACCCACCCCTGCCCGGGCGCGCGCAGCGCCGTCCAATACATCGTCCACAACGGCGGGCATGTGACGCCGGGCCTCGCCCTCGGCCCGGTGCTCGGGCGCATGCTCGGCGGGGTCAACATGGATGTCGATACCGGCAGCCTGCTCTGGTCCTTCTTCGGCGACCAGCGGCGCTGATGGTGTAAAACCACGCTTTGAAACTTCGGAAAGCACCGCGCCCCGCCCTCGCCTAGCCTTTTCCGGCAACGGATGGGAGGGCGGCGATGATCGCAGGCGTGGTTCCGGCCCGGCAGGGCCTGGCGGTGCGGCTGAAGCGCGGCGAGGTGCTGAAGGTGATCAATACCCACGGCAACCAGGTGGTCGATTTCTGGGCCTTCGCCGAGGCCGACCCGCGCGAATTCATGTCCATGGAACATTGCCACACCCGCCTGCTGCGCCTGATCCCGCGGCCCGGCGATCTTCTGGTCACCAACCGGCGCCGCCCCATCCTCGCCTTCGTCGAGGATACCTCGCCCGGCATCCACGATACGGTGATCGCCGCCTGCGACAGCCATCGCTACCGGGAATTGGGCTGCACCGGCCCCCACGACAATTGCACCGACAATCTGTTCGACGCCCTGCGCCGCGCCGGGGCGGAGGCGCCGGAATGCCCCGCCCCCTTCAACCTGTTCATGAATGTGCCGGTCGGGCCCGACGGCAGCCTCGCCTTCGTCGCCCCCGTCTCGCGGCCCGGCGACCATGTCGCCTTCAGGGCCGAGATGGACTGTATCGCCGTCATGTCCGCCTGCCCCATGGACATCACGCCGGTGAACGGCATGGCCCCGACAGAGGTCCATTACGCCGTCGTCTGAGACGGCTGGAACCCGGGCCGCTTCGCCGTATTCTCTTCATGGTCACAACAAAAGAGGAGAGCGGCATGTCCCGCGGTGTCCTGATCGGCATCATCATCGTGCTCGCCGGCGTCGGCGGCTTCTTTGCCTATAAGACCTACGAGAAGGACCAGAACACCCTCTCGATCGAGATCGGGTCCGAGGGGGTGAAGGTCGAAACCCCGAAGTAAGGCCCTGCCCCGGCTCCGGCCGGGGCATTCCCTTGCCCATAATCAACACAATAAATATGTATTCCAAGATCTTGATTCACACCAAATTGTGAAACAACTATGGACAACGGAAATATTCTGCAATTCCCGTGGGGAGATTGTATAAATGAGTAAGGTCGCACCCCAGGACCAGGCCAACGTCTTCTGGTTCCTGCCGACCCATGGCGACGGCCGCTACCTTGGCACCGGCAAGGGTGGGCGGGCCGTCGATCTCGACTATCTGACCCAGATCGCCCAGGCGGCGGACCGGCTCGGCTATTACGGCGTCCTGATCCCCACCGGCAAGAGCTGCGAGGACAGCTGGCTGGTCGCCTCTGCCATGGTGCCGGTGACGAAGCGCCTGCGCTATCTGGTCGCCGTCCGTCCCGGGCTGCAGCCGCCGACCCTGGCCGCCCGCATGACCGCGACGCTGGACCGCCTGTCCAGCGGCCGCGCCCTGATCAATGTGGTGACCGGCGGCGACCCGGTCGAGAACAAGGGCGACGGCATTTTCCTGTCCCATGCCGAACGCTATGAAGTGACGCGCGAATTCCTGAACGTCTACAAGCGCCTGCTGGCGGGCGAGACGGTGGATTTCCACGGCAAGCACATCCAGGTCGAAGGGGCGCAGCTCCTGTTCCCGCCGGTCCAGGCCGGCGGTCCCCCGCTCTATTTCGGCGGCTCCTCGCCCGAGGCCAACCAGGTGGCGGCGGAAACCGTCGACAAATATCTGACCTGGGGCGAACCGCCCGCCGCCGTCGCGGAAAAGATCAGCACGGTGAAGGCGCTGGCCGATGCCGAGGGGCGCAAGGTCAGCTTCGGCATCCGCCTCCACGTCATCGTGCGCGAAACCACGGCGGAAGCCTGGGCGGCGGCGGACCAGCTGATTTCCCATGTCGACGAAGCCACCATCGCCTCGGCCCAGAAGATTTTCTCGCGCATGGATTCCGAAGGCCAGCGCCGCATGTCGGCGCTGCACGGCGGCCAGCGCGACAAGCTCGAAGTCAGCCCCAACCTCTGGGCCGGGGTCGGCCTGGTGCGCGGCGGCGCCGGCACCGCCCTGGTCGGCGATCCGGAAACCGTGGCCGCGCGCATCAAGGAATATATGGCGATCGGCATCGACAGTTTCGTCCTCTCCGGCTACCCGCACCTCGAGGAAGCCTATCGTTTCGCCGAACTGGTGTTCCCCCTGCTGCCGCTGGCCCATGATGCGCCGGCGACCGGCAGCGCCGGCGTCAACACCGGCCCCTTCGGCGAAACCATCGCCAACGATATCCGCCCGCAGGAAGTCCGCCGGGCGTCGCAGTCGTGACCATGCCCGCGCCGTTCCGCCGCCGGCGATGTAGCTGATCCGGGCGGGTCCCCCTCCCCGGGGGGAACCCACCCCATCCCATGACCGAAACACCGCCACGCGGGCACAACCCGCGAATACCTGACTATTGCCGATCGAGGGCCGCCATGACCAAACGCATTCACGCCAACCGCCGCCAGCTGCTCGCCGGGATCGCCGCCGGCGCCCTGGCCGTTCCCTTCGTCCGCGGCGCCCGCGCCGCCGGGCTGGACGAGATCCGCATCGATTTCGCGACCTATAACCCGGTCAGCCTCCTGCTCAAGGATAAGGGCTGGCTGGAAGAGGAATTCAAGGCCGACGGCACCAACATCCGCTGGGTGCAGTCGCTCGGCTCCAACAAGGCGCTGGAATTCCTCAATGCCGGTTCGCTGCATTTCGGCTCCTCCGCCGGGGCCGCCGCCCTGATCGCCCGCATCAACGGCAATCCGGTGAAATCGGTCTATGTCTATTCCAAGCCGGAATGGACCGCGCTCGTCACCCGCAAGGACACGGGCATCGCCGCGCCGGCCGACCTCAAGGGCAAGCGGGTCGCCGTCACCCGCGGCACCGATCCCCATATCTTCCTGATCCGGGCGCTGGCCGAGGCCGGCCTCAAGGAAGCGGACGTGAAGCTCGTCCTGCTCCAGCACGGCGACGGCAAGGCGGCGCTGATCCGCGGCGATGTCGATGCCTGGGCCGGCCTCGACCCGATCATGGCCGCGGCCGAGGTCGACGACGGCGCCACCCTGTTCTTCCGCAAGCCCGACTGGAACACCTATGGTGTCCTCAACACGCCGGAGACCTTCGCCGCCGAACAGCCGGCGATCGTCCGCCGCGTCCTCGCCGTCTACGAGAAGGCCCGGCAATATGCGATCGCCAACCCGGCGGAAGTGACCGCGGCCCTGGTCGCCGTCGCCAAGCTGCCCGAGCCGGTGATCGCCCGCCAGCTCGGCGAACGCACCGACCTCTCGAACAGCCGCATCGGCCAGGCCCAGCGCGACACCATCCTGGCCGCCGGCCTCGCCCTTCAGGAAGCGGGCGTGGTCAAGGCCGATGTCGACGTAAAGGCCGTGACCGGCGCCCTGCTGGTCGAGGACTTCAACACCGCCGCCGGCTGAGGACCGCGACCATGGCCAGCCTCGACCTGCCGCTTCCCGCCCCGCCCCGGCGCCTGGCCGTAACCCCCTGGGTTCTGGCGCTGGCGCTGCCGCTCCTCCTCGGCGCGGGGTGGGAGGCGGCGGTGGCGGCCGGCCTCGCCTCCGGGCGGCTGCTGCCGCCGCCCAGCCGCATCGCCGCCACCCTGTGGGACCTGGCGGCGAGCGGCGAATTGTCGGCCCATGTCCTCGCCACCCTCGGCCGGGTCGCGGCCGGTTTCGCCCTGGGAGCGGCGGCCGGCATCGCAATCGGCGCCGCGGCCGGCTATTCCCGCCTGTTCCGGTACTTGGTCGATCCCTCGTTGCAGGGCTTGCGCGCCATTCCGTCGCTGGCCTGGGTGCCGCTGTTCATCCTCTGGCTCGGCATCTTCGAGGAATCGAAGATCGCGCTGATCGCCATCGGCGTGCTCTTTCCGGTCTATCTGGGCGTCTCCGGCGCCATCCTCTCGGTCGATCGCCGCATCGTCGAAGTCGGCCGCGTGTTCCGCCTGAAGGGGCTGGAACTGGTCGGCCGGGTGCTGCTGCCGGCGATCTTGCCCGCCACCATCCTGGCGCTGCGCACCGGCCTCGGCCTCGGCTGGATGTTCGTGGTCGCGGCCGAGATCATGGGGGCGTCGGAGGGGCTTGGCTATCTGCTGGTCGATGGGCAACAATTGGGCAAGCCCGACCAGATCCTGGCCGCCATCATCGTCTTCGCCCTGCTCGGCAAGCTGACGGACGGTCTGGTGGTGGCGGTGACCGCGCCCTTCCTGCGCTGGCAGGATGCTTTTGGTGGAGTTGCGTAATGCTGACCCTGTCCGGCCTCGGCAAGACCTATCCCGACGGCACCGAAGCGCTGCGGGGGATCGACCTTTCGATCGCCGAGGGCGAGATCGTCGCCGTCCTCGGCGGCTCGGGCTGCGGCAAGAGCACCTTGCTGCGCCTCGTCGCCGGCCTGGACCGGCCGAGTGCCGGCGATGCCATCCTGGACGGCACGCCGATCACCCGCCCGCATGAGGCGGTGGGCGTGGTCTTCCAGGAACCCCGCCTGTTCCCCTGGGCCCGGGTCGCGGACAATGTCGGCTTCGGCCTTCGCCACCTGCCCAAGGCCGAGCGCGCCCGGCTGGTCGAGGCGGAACTGGCCCGCGTCGGCCTGGCCGGCGCCGGCCACCGCTGGCCGCGCGAATTGTCCGGCGGCATGGCGCAGCGCGTCTCGCTGGCCCGCTCGCTGATCGCCAATCCCCGGGTGCTGCTGCTGGACGAACCCTTCTCCGCCCTCGACGCCCTGACCCGCGCCGGCTTGCAGGACCATCTGGCCACGCTCTGGTCCTATCACCGCCCGACCCTGATCCTGGTCACCCACGACATCGAGGAAACCCTGGTCCTGGCCGACCGGGTGGTCGTGCTGCGTCCGCGCCCCGGCCGCATCGACACCGTGATCGACATCGACCTCGCCCGCCCGCGCGACCGCGACTCCGCGGCTTTCGAACAGGTGAAGCGCGGCCTGCGCCGCGCCCTCGACCAGTCGCTGGGCGTCACCCACGACGATGCCCGCGCCGAGGCGGCGGAGTAACATGAGCCATTTCCAAACGCCCCGCGTCGCCGTGATCGGCGGCGGCTTCACCGGCGCCGCCTTCGCCGCCCAGCTTGCCGGCAAGGCCCGGGGGCCCGTCGCCATCGATATCGTCGAGCCCCGCACCGACCTCGGCCGCGGCGTCGCCTATGGCACCGCCGACCCGGCCCATCGCATCAACGTCCCCTCGACGCGCATGTCGGTCTATCCCGACCAGGAAGACCATTTCGACCGCTGGCTGCAACGCCAGGCCGATGTCGATGCCGATGCCGCCCTGCCGGACGGCCGCGTCTTCCCGCGCCGCGAATTGTTCGGCCGCTATGTCGGCGAAACCCTGGCGGCAGCGCTGGCCGCCCGCCCCGACATCGCCTTCCGCCACCACCGCGACCGGGCGCTCGCGATCGCCGAGGCCGGCGGCACCTATCGCATCACGCTCGGCAGCGGCGACATCGTGACGGCCGATCTCATCGTCCTTGCCGCCAGCCATCCGCCGCCGGCCCCGCCGGCGCTCCTCGCCGCCCTCGACGGCGCGCCCGGCTATGTCGCCGATCCGTGGGCGCCGGCGGCGCTGGCCGCCATCCCGCCCGAAGCCGCGGTGCTGATCGTCGGCACCGGCCTGACCATGGCGGATATCGTCGCCTCGCTGGAACTCCAGGGCCACCGCGGGCCGATCACCGCCGTCTCGCGCCGGGGCCTGCTGTCGCGCGGCCATGTCGCACGCCCGGTGGAACGCTTCGGCCAGTTCACGGCGCCGCCCTCGCACAGCGCCCTGCACCTGCTGCGCCGGATCCGCGCCACCGTCCGCGCCGCCGCGGCCGAGGACCAGCCCTGGCAGGCCGTGCTCGATGCCGTGCGCAGCGATGCGCAGGAGATCTGGCAGCACCTGCCCCTGGCCGAACAGGGCCGGCTGCTGCGCTTCCTACGTCCCTTCTGGGATGTCCACCGCTACCGCGTCGCCCCCCAGGCCGAGGCGGCGATCGAGCGCGCCCGGGCCGCCGGGCGCTTCCGCCTCGTCACCGGCCATCTGGCGGCGGCGCGGCCCGGGATCGAACTCGAGGTGGCGCGCGGCAACGGGCGCCTGTCCCTGAAGGGCGACGCCCTGGTGGTCGCCACCGGGCCCGGCCACGGCAGCGTGATCGCCACCAGTCCCGCGCTGCAAAGCCTTGCCGACGCCGGGCTGATCGCCGGCGACGCCCTGGGCCTCGGCCTCGCCACCGACCGGGACGACCGCGCCCTCGATGCCCGGGGCCGGCCCAACGCCCGCCTTCTGGTCGCGGGGCCGCTCGCCCGCGCCGCCTGGGGCGAATTGATGGGCCTGCCCCAGGTCTCGCTCCATGCCGCCCGCGTCGCCGACCATGTCGCCGCCTGGGCCGCCACCGGCACTCAAAGGCTGGCGGCCAGCGCCTCCAGCTGATCGGTCGCCTTGCCCCAGCCCGCGTGGAAGCCCATGTCCTCGTGCATCTTGCGGTCTTCCACGGTCCAATGGCTGACCCTTGCAATGTAGCGGGTCCCGCCCGCCTCGTCGGCCAGGGTGAGGGTCACGGTCATGAACGGCTTTTCCGCCGGTTCCCAGGCGCTGACATAGGCGTCGGTGAAGACCAGGCGCTCGTTCCGCACCACTTCGAGATAGACGCCCCGGTTGGGCGGCAGGGGCGTGCCGTCCGGATCGGCCATGATCACCAGGTTGGCGCCGCCTGGGGCGACGTCCAGTTCGGCATGGATGGTCGAATAGGGCGCCGGCGTGAACCAGCGCTTCAGCAGCTCCGGTTCGGTCCAGGCGCGATAGATATTTTCCCGCCGCGCCTTCAGCAGGCGGCTGAGCACCAGATCCCGGTCACCGGTCGCCATCGTCTTCACCTTTCTCGATTGCCTGTCCCAGGCACGCAACGGCACGCCCCGATCCGACAGGCAGCGCAAAATCACCGGGGCGCCGCCGCCCCCGCCATCAGCCGGTCCAGGTTGCGGCGGATATGCGCCGCCTCGGCGGCACTATGGGCAAGGGCGATCGCCTTGTCGAAGGCGGTCTTCGCCTCGTTCCCCCGGCCCAGTTGCCAGAGCAGCGCCCCCCGCAGCCCGTGAAAGTGGAAATAGCCGGCAAGCGAGGCGCCCAGCGGCTCGACCATGGCCAGGGCGGCCGCCGGCCCCCGCGCCTTCGAGACCGCCACCGCCCGGTTGAGGGTCACCACCGGCGACGGCTGCACCCGTTCGAGCACGGCATAGAGCAGGTCGATCCGGGCCCAGTCGGTGTCTTCCGGCCGCGCGGCCCGGGCATGCAGGGCCGCGATCGCCGCCTGCAGCTGATAGGGCCCGGGGGCGCGGTGGCGCAGGGCTTTCTCGACCAGGGCCAGCCCCTCGGCGATCAGCTTCGGGTCCCAGCGGGTGCGCTCCTGTTCGTCGAGCAGGACGACCTCGCCCGCGGCATCGAAGCGGGCGGCATGCCGCGAATGCTGCAACAGCATCAGGGCGACCAGCCCCATCACTTCCGCCTCGGCCGGGAACAGGCGCAGCAGCAGGCGCCCGAGGCGGATGGCATCGGCGCACAGGCGCTGGCGGTAATCGCCGTCGCTTGCCGAATAGCCCTCGTTGAAGATCAGGTAGATCATGGTGCCGACGGCGAACAGCCGCGCCGCGCGCTCGTTGGCGTCGGGCGCCGCGAAGGGGATGTTCGCCCGCCCGACCCGCGCCTTCGCCCGGGTGATGCGCTGTTCCATCGCCGCCTCGGACACCAGGAAGGCGCGGGCGATCTGCGGCACGGTGAGACCGGCGACGATGCGCAATGCCAGCGCCACCTGCTGGGTATTCGGCAAGTCCTTGTGGCAGCAGATGAAGAGCAGGCGCAGCACGTCGTCCCGGTATTGGGACTCGTCCAGCCGCTCGGCCAGCGGCGCCTCGGCATCGTCGAGGTCGGAAAGCACCTCTTCCGGCGGCAGGGGCTGCTGGCGGGCGCGCCGGCGCAAGCCGTCGAGGGCGGCATTGCGCCCGACCAGGATCAGCCAGGCGGCGGGATCGCGCGGCGGCCCTTTCGCCGGCCAGGTCTTCAAGGCGCGCAGGCAGGCGTCCTGATAGGCTTCCTCGGCAAGGTCCAGATCGCGGAAATAGCGCAGCAAGGCGCCCACCGCCCGGGGCCGGGCCGCCAGCAGGGCGCCCTCGATCCAGGCGCCGTCGAGACCGCCGACCTCGCTCATGCCCCCCGCCGGTCGGGATTGTAGAGGCCGATCGGCCGCAGTTCATAGGCCCCGCCCGGATTGGCCGAGGCGAGATCGCGGGCGATCGCCAGGGCCTCCTTCAGGTCCTCGACCTCGATCACGTAGAAGCCGAGCAATTGTTCCTTGGTCTCGGCGAAGGGCCCGTCCATGACCAGGGCCGGCTCCTGGCTCTTCCTCAGCGTGGTCGCCGCCGTCGTCGGCAGCAGGCGAAGCGAGGGCCCCATCTTGCCCGCGGCGATCAGCGGCCCCTGGACCTCGGCCAGGCGGGCCATGACCGCCTCGTCCTGTTCCTTGCTCCAGGACCAGACGACGTCTTCCTCGTGATAGCAGAGAATGGCATAGAGCATGGCGGCAACTCCTTCCGGTCCGAGGACGGCGCAGTATGCCGGATGCCGACAGGAGGCCGGAAAAAATCCGTCAGGCGAAATCCGTCAGGTCAGGCCGCGCTCCCGGGCGATCCGGTCCCAGGCGGCATTGATCCGGGCCAGGCGCTCGGTCGCCACCGCGATGAATTCCTCCGGCATGCCCTTGGCGACCAGCAGGTCCGGGTGATGCTCGCGCACCAGCTTCCGGTAGGCGGCCTTGAGGGCGGCCACCTCCATGTCGCGGCTGACGCCGAGGACCGTATAGGGATCGCTGCGGTCGGGGCCCAGATGGGCGGCGCGGATCGAGGCGAAGGCCGCCTCGGAAAAGCCGAAGATGTGCGCGACGTCCTCGATGAAGGTGATTTCCGCCTGATGGATGACCGCGTCCGCCTTGGCGATGTGGAACAGCCCGTCCAAAAGTTCTTCGAGCACCACCATGTCGTCGCCCATCACCGCCTTGATCTGGGCGGCATAGGGCTCGAAACCGGCGGCATCCTCCTTCGCCTTGTCGAAGATGCGGGCGACATGGCTGATCTCGCTTTCCGGCACGTGGAAGACTTCGCGGAAGGCGCGGATCTCGTCCTGGGTGACACGGCCGTCCGCCTTGGCCATCTTGGCCCCGAGCACGATGACGCCGACGACGAAGGCGACCCGCCGGGTCTGGGCATTGGCGTCGCCGTCGCGCCGGGGGACGGCCTGGCCGGCCTCGGCGATAGTGTCGACCGCATGGCCGGCGAGACCGCCCAAGAGTGCCCCGATCGGCCCGCCGAGCGCGAAGCCCGCCGCGCTGCCGATGATCTTGCCCCAGATGGCCATGCCTTGCCGATTGCCCCGTTTGCGATAAGTCTGTGCATTAGATGGTGTCGGGCGGGGCTGCCGCAACGCAAGAGGACAAGATGACCGGAGTTATGCTGATCACCGGCGCCAGCCGGGGCCTCGGCCGCGGCTTCGCCGAACATTATGCCGCCGCCGGCTGGCGCGTCCATGCGGTGACCCGGAACGGCGCCGCGCTGGCCGGCCTTGCCGGCGTCGAGATCCACGCATTGGACATCACCGACCGCAAGGCGATCGCGACCCTGCGCACCCGCTTCGCCGAGGAAAAGCTCGACCTCGTCGTCAACAATGCCGGCGACTGGGGCCCCGGGGCCCAGGACCTCGGCCCGATCGATGCCGAGGCGTGGATGGCGGTGCTGCGCCTGAACACCCTCGCCCCCTATTACGTCGGCGAAGCCCTGGCCGATCCCCTGGCGCGGGGCCGCGGCACCCTGGTCACGATCAGCAGCGGCCTCGCCTCGATCGAAGACAACCGCAGCGGCGGCGACTATGTCTACCGCTCGTCCAAGGCGGCGGTGAACATGGTGGTGCGGTCGCTGGCCCGCGACCTCGCCCCCCGGCAGATCACGGTCGTCGCCCTCAGCCCCGGCTGGGTGCGCACCGCCATGGGCGGCGACCAGGCGCCGCTCTCGGTCGAAGAAAGTGTCGCCGCCATGCGCCGCACCATTGCAGGCCTGACCTTAAAGGACAGCGGCAAGTTCCTGAATCCGGAAGGAAAAACCCTGCCCTGGTGAGCGCCACCCGGCGGTGCGCCGCAGCGACGATTTCGGGTTTTCAAGTTCCGGATTCTGCGTAACCATCAACTCACCTCACCGAAGAGAAATGGAAAGGGTGCAATGACTGCAAACCACCTCCTCACCGGTGTCGTCTTCACCTTTCTGATGGCGCTGGTCGTCGGACTTGTCTAGGCACCCCCTAGCACCACAGTCACACAGGCGCGAATGGTGAAAAACGGGGCGTCTCCTTGTGGGAGCGCCCCGTTCCATTTCCGGGTGATCCTTTTTTACTGTAGGCCTGCCGCCTTGACCTTGCCGCTGTGGCAAGGTTCAGCCTGTGCTGGACGCCCCAACCCGGAAATGCCTCATGACCGCTTTTACCGCCGCCGCCGCCGAGGATTACGACGACCGCATCCGCCGCATGGCGCCCGGCTACGATCTCGCGCTCGACTTGATCGTCGCCCTGGCCCGCCAATGCTTTCCGGCCGAAGCCCGGGTATTGCTGGCCGGCTGCGGCACGGGCAGCGAATTGCTGCGGCTGGCGGCGGCGGGCCCGGGCTGGCGCTTCACCGCGGTCGAGCCTTCCGCCGCCATGCTGGAGGGCGCCCGCGCCAAGGTGGCGGCGGCCGGCCTCGGGCCCCGGGTCGATTTCGTCGAAGCCCTGCTGGCGGATGCGCCGCCGGCCGCGCATGACGCGGCGGTCAGCGCCCTCGTCCTCCATTTCCTGCCCGACGATGGCGCCAAGGCCGGTTTCGTCGCCGACCTCGGGCGCCGCATGCGGCCCGGCGCCCCCCTGCTGCTGACGGATTATGCCGAGGCCGGCCTGCCCGCCGGCAGCTACGACCGCTGGCTGCTGGACCGGGGCGTCGCCGCCGAGGTGGTCGAACGGGCCGCGGACTGGCGCCGCCGGGTCTGGCAGCCGGTCACGCCGGCGCGGGTCTCGGCCCTGCTGGCGGCCGCCGGCTTTGCCGAGGCCCGGCCGTTCTTCCAGGCGCTCGGCTTTCAGGGCTGGCTGGCGTCGGCCGGGGCGTCGCCCTCGCCGTAATGATCCATATGGCCTTCGATCAGGCGGCCGAACCAGGCGCGGAAGCGGCTGCGCGCCTCGGGCGAGCCGTCGCGGCCGGCGGCAAGGCGCAGGGTCTGGCCCATGATGCCGTCGCCATAGGCGGCACTGGCGACGAGCAGGACGATGTTGGCCGTGTCCTCCTCCGCCGGCACCGGCTTGCCCTCCTCCCCGGCATAGGCGACGCGCATGTCGTGGATGACCCGGATCAGTTCCGCGATCATCTGTTCCGAAAAGCGCCGGTTGTCGTGGCCGTGTTCCAGCGTCAGCCAAGCGGCGAGGCGGGCATAGCCGCGCTCGGACAGGACCTCGAACACTTTCTGCATGATCACCGTGGCCTCGGGCCCGCCGCCCGCGGGCGGGGCCAGGGCGGCCAGCACGTCGCGCTTCAACTGTTCGGTCGCGCGCAGCGCCAGCGCCCGCACCAGCCCGTCCCGGCTTTCGAAGTGGTGCAGGATCGCCGAATGCGACAGGCCGACGTCGCGGCCGATATCCTGCAGCCGCAGCCCTTCCGGGCCGAGGCTGGTCAGCCGCGCCTCGGCGGCGTCCAGGATCTGCCGCCGCGCCTCTTCCGAGGTCCGGCGGACCCGTTTCGCGCCAACCGCACTCGTCATCGAAACAACCCCTATTGACGGGCCGGACTCCGACCCCATCTATTGACAAGAATGTAAGCAGAAACTACCGTCAACCATCATAAAGAACAATTCCCGGCGAATGCCATGCCCCGTGCCGGGAGAAAGGGCAAACCCATGGAAACGCGCCGCCCCTACCGTCCGCTCGAAGCCTTCCGTGCCCTGCGCGCCCTGTTGCGCGACAAGGAAGACACGGCCCAGGTCTTCCGCATCATCGATGCCCTGGGCGGGCCGGCCTTTACCAAGCTCTACCAGCGGTTCCGCCGCCTGCCGGGCGCCCTTGCCCTGATCGAGCGCGAGCGCAGCCTGTGCGACGTGCTGTCCGACCGGGCCTATCTCGCGAGCCTGCCCGAGGGCAGCCTCGGCCGCGCCTATCTCGCCTTCGTCGAGCGCGAGCAATTGACCGCCGACGGCCTGGTCGCCGCCAGCGAGGAAGGCCACGGCGAGCGCGAGATCATCGATCCCCTGCAGCGCCGCTTCGGCGAGCGGCTGCGCGATTCGCACGATCTTTACCACGTGCTCGGCCAATACGGCCGGGACGGCATGGGCGAAGTCTGCGTGCTCGCCTTCACCCACGGGATTTCGGGCAACCCGGGCATCCTGCTGGTCATCCTCGGCGGGATTCACAAATTCCGCCAGGAACTGCCCGGGCAGCCGGTCGCCGCCATGGCCCGGCAGGCGTGGAAGATCGGCCGCGCCGCCACCTTCCTGCCCGCCGCGGACTGGGAAGCCCTGCTGCCCCAGCCGCTGGCCGAGGTGCGCCGCCAGCTCAACATCGGCACGCCCACGCTCTATCACGCGTCGGGCCTGATGGGCTCGGAACGCCTGCCCCAGGGCATGCCGGCCGCCGCCTGAACGCTCCCCCGCCCGCTTCCCGGGCCGCCCATAAAAAAAGCGGCCCGGCGTGGAGTATCGCCGGACCGCCCTAACCTGGGTCCTTCCCATTTCGGTCCCATATGGCCCATCGCACCCTCCCCAGCGTGCTTCGGACCATGACCGGGGATTTTTTGTTCTTTCCCCCGGCTTTCCCTGACGGCCGCTTGTTGTTTTGGTCCGCCAAAGATCCGCATCTCACCGCCTGATCGCCGCAATTTTTTTGCTGTGGTCGATTCAAGCGTTTGCGTTTTCTTTCGTCGGACGCATCATGCCTCCATGACGGGGAGGAATGCAACACCAGAAGTTACCGCAACTGCGTCACGCAGGCGCAGCATGGATCGTCTTGCCATGCTGGCCTCGGCGCTGCTGCATGTGCTCGTCCTGCTCGCCTTCCTGCTGCGCCTGCCCGAGGGCGATATCGCCGGCGCCGGCGGCATGGCGGTCGATGTCGTCTACGACGTCCCGGGCGAGGCCACTTTGGGCGACGGCCAGGACGCCGCCGCCGAGGCGGCGCCCGCGCCTGCGCCCGAGACACCGACCCCGCCCCGGCCGGAACAACAGGCTGCGGTCCCGGAACCGCCGACCCCCGAGCCGCCGCCCGAGCCGGTTTCCGACGTCCCCGACCCGACCCCGGTGAAACCGCCGCCGCCGAAGCCGCGGCCGGCCAAGCCGCCGGTGCCGAAGCCGGTGGCCACGCCGGCGCCGGCGGCGCCGCCCGCGGCCCGCACGGTGCCGGCCGCCCTGCCCGGCAGCGGCACCGGCGCCGTCACCACGGGCGAGGGCCAGGGCACCGCGGCCGGGGCCGCCGATCCCAATGCCGCCGCCGGCGACCTTGCGGGCGACGGCGGCCCGGCCGGCAACGGCGTCCCCCGCATCGCCCGGGGCAAGGACCTGGCGGAGGCGGAAATGCGCAACCGCCTGATCGGCAACACCCTGTCCGGCATGATGGGCAGCCGCGACGGTGCGGCCGGCCGTTTCGACGTCGAATGGCAGGCCTATGTCCGGCCGGACGGCACGGTGATCGCCCGGGTTCACTACAAGGCGATCGGCAAGAAGGGGACGATGGAAGAGCGGGTCGTCACCGAAAAGGGGATCTGGACGCTGGAGAACGGCACCATGTGCCTGAAGTTCGAAAAGCAGATCGACTTCGGGGCCAAGGATTGTTTTCGCGTCCAGGATGTAGACCGGAAGATGGCGTTCTACTATGCCTCCTGCCCCTACCATGCCTCGGATCGCTGCAACTCCGGCCGGCTCGGCCAGTTCGGCGAGGTGCTTTCGGGCAACGCCTTCGGCCTATAATCCGCTTCGGCGGACGGCGCGATTGACGGCGGATGCAACCGACCGCTACAAACGCGCTCGTGTCCCCGTAGCTCAGCAGGATAGAGCACAGGATTCCTAATCCTGGGGCCGTGAGTTCGAATCTCGCCGGGGACACCATCGCTCGCTTCCGAGCGGTGAATCGGCGGCGGCGGAGTTCATCTTGCACCTGACATACAGGCCCCCCTTGCTCGATGCCATCGCAAGGCGATTTTGTCTTACGCCTTGCGTCGATCCGGGCGCCGTATCGAGCAGGATCGCATGAATCCTCAGCACATTCCGCCCCGGCCGGACTGGCCCCGCCCCGAGACCCCGCGCAACTACCTCTTCCTCCAAGGACCGCTCGGCCCCTTCTTCCGCCGCCTGGGGCGCAGCCTGCGCCGGCGCGGGCACCGGGGTCACCAAGGTCAATTTCAACGGCGGCGACTGCTACGACTGGCCGTTCGGCGGCGCCCGCTGCTATCGCGGCACCGTCGCCGCCTGGCCGGATTTCGTCCTCGCGCTCGCACGCCGGCAGGACGTCACCGATATCGTCCTGATCGGCGATTGCCGCCCGCTCCATATCGCCGCCGTCGAGGCGCTGCGCGCCTGGCGCCCGGAAATCCGCGTCCATGTCTACGAGGAGGGCTACATCCGGCCCGACTGGGTGACGCTGGAAGACTCCGGCGTCAATGCCCGCTCGCCCATGCCCCGCCGCGCCGAGGCGATCCTGCCCCTGCCGGAAGCCGCCATGCCCCGCTACGGCGTTGCCGTCGGCGCCTCGACCGTGCGCATGGGGATCCGGGCGATGTTCAGTTATTTCGCGATGTTCCTGCTCGGCTTCCTGTTCCGGAACTACGAGCACCACCGCCCCGACGGCCCCCTGCGCGAGGCCGGCCTGTGGCTGCGCCGGCTCGGCGGCCGCAACCTCCGCCAGGCCGAGGCGGCCGCGCGCGAGGCGGCGCTCTACAGCGAGCGGAAGCCCTATTTCCTCGTCCTGCTCCAACTCAATGTCGACAAGCAGATCGTCTTCCATTCCCCCTTCGCCAACATGCAGGCCTATCTGGAGCGGGTCTGCCAATCCTTCGCGGCCCATGCCCCGCCGGACTCCCTGCTGGTGGTGAAGGCGCATCCGCTCGACAACGGCCGCGACGACCATGAGGGCGATCTTGCGGCCCTGGGGCAGCGCTTCGGCATCGCCGGCCGGGTCCGCTTTATCGACGGCGGCAATCTGATCGGCCTGCTGGAGGGCTGCCGCGGCGCCGTCACGGTGAATTCGACCGCCGGCATTTCGGCGCTGCACCGGTCCATCCCCCTGATCGCCCTGGGCCATGCCCTTTTCGACCTCCCCGGCCTGTGCCACCAGGGCGGCCTGGACAGTTTCTGGACCGCGCCCGAGCCGGTGGACAGCCGGCTCTACCACGGCTGGCGCAACATGATCTCCCGCCGCTCCCAGGTGAACGGCAGCTTCTATTCCGACCGGGGCATCCAGATGGTCATCGACGGCAGCCTGCCGATCCTGGAAGGCACCGCCGGCCCGGTTCGCGACTGGCCGCCGCTGCCCGCCGCGAACCCGGTTGGCCCTAAGCCGGCCCCGTGATAGAAATGGGGCGGACATTTACAGGAATTTGTGAATGAAGGCATATTGGTGCAGGCTTGGGCTATTGTCCCTGTCGCTTATCGTCGGGGCCTGCAGCGCCCTCCCCACCTCGGGCCCTTCGGTCTCCAATATCCTCGATGAATATGACGACGTTCAGGATTCGGCGGACGGCCTGACGTCCACGATGCCGGCCCTGTCCTTCGAACTCGTCGACCTCAGCCAGCGGGTCGTCCAGGTCCTGCAAAGCCAGCCCGCCGACACGCTGCAAAGCAAATTCGGCGACTACCGGCCGTCCCCCGATGCCCGGATCGGTGTCGGCGACGCCGTTTCCATCGTGATCTGGGAAGCCGGCTCCAACCTCTTCGGGGGCGCTTCGTCCGCCCGCGGCCTGGTGGGCGCCGACCTCGCGGGCGTGGAGCCGAATACCTCGACCCAGGGCCAGATCCCGGAACAGATCGTGCCGCGCGACGGCAGGATCACCGTTCCCTTCACCCCCAGCCGCATCCCGGTGGTCGGCCGCACGCCCGTCCAGGTCCAGGAAGCCATCATCGCCGCCCTGCAGACCCGGACCGCCGATCCCCAGGTGATCGTCGCCATCACGCGCAGCGGCTCCAATGCGGTCAGTGTGGTCGGCGAAGTGAAGGCCGGCGACCGGGTGCCGCTGTCGGTTCAGGGCGACCGCCTGCTCGACGTCCTGGCCAAGGTCGGCGGCGTCTCGGTCCCGGTCAATGAAGCATCGGTGATCCTGACCCGCGACACGACCACGGTCGAAGTGCCCCTCGCCCGCATCCTCGCCGACTCGCGGGAAAACATCTTCATGCGGGGCGGGGACATCGTCACCGTCGTCCGCCGCCCCAAGGCCTATTCGGCGCTGGGGGCGACCGGGGCCAATTACAACATCGTCTTCGGGGGCGATACCCTGTCCCTCTCGGAAGCGATCACCAAGGCCGGCGGCCTGCAGGATTTCCGCGCCGATCCGGAAGGGGTCTTCCTGCTCCGCTACGAGCGCGCCGACCTGGTCAGGGCGTTCAAGCCGGACACCAAGATCGCCACCGGCGACGAACCGGTGCCCACGGTCTATGCCGTCAACATGCGCTCGGTCGCCGGCATGTTCCTGGCGCAGAATTTCGAGATGCGGGACAAGGATGTCCTCTTCGTCTCCAATGCCCCGCTCACCGAGATGCAGAAGCTGATCCAGCTGATCCAGGGTGCCGCCCAGCCCGTGGCGACCGGTGCCGGCATCTCCAACGCCTTCGGCGGGAACTGACCGCCGTCCCGGCGTGACCGTGGCGACAGGCGACGATCCCCGCCGGCGGCCCCCAGGCCACACGACAGGGGGCCGCATGATAGGGGGCCGCACGGTGGGGGGCGCGGTAGGGATCGCGTCCCCGGCCCTCGGCGACCGGATCGCCGATGTCGACCGTCTTCTCGCGGCGGAAGGGGGCGCCCGGCGACTTGCCCTGCGCCGGCGCCCGCCCGCGGGCCTGCGCTTCGTCGCGCAGTATCTCGACGACGACGAGGACCGGCGCGCCCTGGTCGAAGCCTATGCCCGGCGCTGGAACCTTCCCCTGCTGCCGCTCCGCTGCGGCCCGCTGGGCGCCCTGGTCACCCGTCCCGGGGAAACCGGGTTGCCGCTGCTCTCCCTCTTCGTCGGGCCGCGGCAGCCGGCCGACCTTTGCGCCGCCATGGCGGCCGCCAGCGCCGACCCGGCCCGGCGGGCGGCGGCCGAGACACTGATCGCCCGCCTGCGCCGGCATCGGCTCGGCCTTGCCAACCATGTGCCGCCGCCGCCAGCCGAGACGGCCCCCGCCCGTCCCGTCGTCCTCGTGGTCGACGAGCCCGCGCCGGCGGCGGCGATGGCGGCCATGCTGGCCACCGCCCGGGCCGAACACCCGGACGCGGAGATCCGCATCCTGCCCCTGCCCGGCCTCGACGGCCAGCCCCGGCCGGGCCCGCTGTCCCGCCTCGCCGCGGCCGAAGGCCTGCGGGTCGAGCGGCTGGACCGCCCCTCGGCCTGGATCCTGGCCGGGGCCCGCCGGGTCTTCGTCCATGCCCATATGCTGGGGCTGGAAGCCCTGATCCAGGGCGTGCCCGTCACCTGTTTCGGCTTTCCACCCTATGCCGGCTGGGGCCTGACCGACGACCGCGACGCCCTGCCTGCGGGAGCGCCACCCCCGGCGGATCTGCCCGCCCTGGTCGCTGCGCTTGCCGCCTTCTGCCGCTGCGCCTCCCCCTATGACGGGGCCCCGGCCGACCTCGATCTGCTCGCCCGCCACGGCATCGCCGTGCTTGCCCGCGACCGGGAAACGGCGGGCGAAACCGTGATGACCGGGCTGAAATTGTGGAAGCGCGCCAATCTCCGCCCCTTCCTGGACAGCCGCGCCGGGCGCCTGGGCTTCGCCGCGACGCCCGAAGCCGGGCTCCGCCTGCTGCGGCGGCGGGGCGGCGGCCGGCTCGCGGTCTGGGCCGCGCGGGAGGAGCCGGGGACGGCGGCCCTGGCGGCGGCCGCGGGCATTCCCCTGCTGCGGGTCGAGGACGGCTTCCTGCGTTCGGCCGGGCTCGGCTCCAATCACGTCACCGCTGCCTCCCTCGTCCTCGATCGCCGCGGCATCTACTATGATCCGGAAAGACCGAGCGACCTCGAACACCTGCTGGAAACCCACGATTTCGACCCGGACACCCTCGCCGAGGCCGAGCGCCTGATCCGCGTGCTCGTCGCGCGCGGCCTGACCAAATACAATGTCGGCCAGGGGGGAAGCGGCATCGTGCGGGCCCCGGCCGGGCGCCTGCGGCTTCTCGTGCCGGGCCAGGTGGAGGACGACGCCTCGATCCGCCGCGGCGCCCCGGACATGGGCGGCAATCTGGGCCTGCTGCAAGCAGCCCGCGCCGCCTGTCCCGAAGCCTGGATCGTCTACAAGCCGCACCCGGATGTCGAGGCGGGCAACCGCAAGGGCCTGATCCCGCGCGATACGGCACGCCGCCTTGCCGATCAGGTGATCGACGATGCCTCGGTCGCCGCCCTCTTCCCCGAGGTCGACGCCATCCACACCATGACCTCCCTGGTCGGCTTCGAGGGGCTGCTGCGCGGCCTTGCCGTCACCACCTATGGCCTGCCCTTCTATGCCGGCTGGGGCCTGACCGAAGACCGCCGGTCCTGCCCCCGCCGCCACCGCCGCCTCAGCCTGCCGGCACTGGTGGCGGGCAGCCTCTTGCTCTATCCCCGTTATGTCGATCCGGTCAGCAGCCTGCCCTGCGACGTCTGGACCGTGGTCGAGCGCCTGTCCGGCGCCGGGACCGCCGCCGCGAAGCTCGGCGGCGGCCAGGCCGCGCGGGGGCTGCACCTGATCGGCGCCCTGGCCCGCTCCCTGCTCGGCCGCTGACCCCCGCCCCGCACGGCGCAGGAGCGGAATGAACGTTCATTCCGCTCGGATGATCCGAATTCTGCTTCGGCTGCGACTTTTCACGCCGCCGCCACGAGGTGCGGTGAGGCGATCAGCGCCTCAGCCGGCAGCCGCCACTCGGCATGCAGCAGGCGGATCATCTGGATGGTGAAACCGCGACGACGGTTCATGATTTCAGATGCTCTGGACTTGGACCCCAGAAGGGCGGCCAGATCGGACTGCGTTCGGCCGGTCGCCTCCATATGCGCTTTCAGGAAGTCGATGGGATCGATCGGCGGCAGAGGAAATCGCCGCGCTTCATAGGCCTCGATCAGGGTTGCGAGCACGTCGAGCTTATCGGCCTCGGGGGTACCTGGGGCCGCATTCCAAAGCCGCTCGACTTCCTGAAGGGCGGCAGCATGGTCGGCATCGGAGCGGATGGGGCGAATATCCATGTTCAACCTCCTAGAGCATCGTCAGGCGAAGTTGAAACCGGTTCGCCGTCTGACGATGCGTAAAATCAATGAACTGGAGCATGTTCGGAATGACGGTCATTGCGAACATGCTCTAGAACTGGGAAACAGTCAGGGCATCGACGCGGTCATAGTCCGCGTGGGTGCCGATGAATTTCACGAAGGCAATGCCGGCAGTGAAATTGAAGGCGACGATCAGGCGATAGCTGCCCCCGGCAATTTCGAAGCGGACACGCTCGGCATTCAGGACCTTGGCCTTGGTGAAGGACGACAGCACATCCTGCGTCGCTTTCCACGGGGCGATCCTGGCCACCTCCAGCCAGTGAACGATTGATGGGGCAGTCTCCGGGTGGGCAGCGGCAAACTTGGCCAACGTGCTGACGGCGATGATCCTCATGGGGCTTCTATAGCAAGTTCCATACTATGGAACAAGCGAAAGTTCCAGATCATGGAACTGCCGCAACGGCCAGGGCGCCCCTGACCGGGCACCAGGCCGTTGTCCCTCGCTCTCGCCGGAGGACAGCAGGAGCGGAATGAACGTTCATTCCGCTCCTGCGCCTGCGCCGGTCGGGCCGGCGGGTCTCAGCGGTCCAGGCCGCCCAGCAGCATATATTTGGTCTCGACGAATTCGGCGATGCCGTGCGGCCCGCCTTCCCGGCTGTTGCCGCTTTCCTTCACGCCGCCGAAGGGCGCCAGTTCGGACGACAGCAGCCCGGAATTGATGCCGACCATGCCGTATTCGAGCGCTTCCGCCACCCGGAAGATGCGGCCGATGTCGCGGGCATAGAAATAGGCCGCCAGACCGTATTCCGTATTGTTGGCCGCCTCGACCACCTCGTCCTCGCTATGGAAGCGGAAGACCGGGGCGACCGGGCCGAAGATTTCCTCCCGCGCCACCGTCATCGCCGCCGTGACCCCGGCCAGCACGGTCGGCTCGTAGAAAGTCCGGCCCAGGGCGTGGTGCCGGCCGCCGGTGACCGCCGTCGCCCCCTTGGCCGTCGCATCGGCGACGAGGCGCTCGACCTTGGCCAGGGCGTCGGCGGTGATCAGCGGGCCCTGGGTCACGCCCGGCGCCGTGCCCTCGCCGACGACCAGCGCCGCCACCCGTTCCGCCAGCCGGGCGACGAAAGCGTCATAGACCCCGTCCTGGACATAGATCCGGTTGGCGCAGACGCAGGTCTGCCCCATGTTGCGGAACTTCGAGATCATGGCGCCCTCGACCGCGGCATCGATATCCGCATCGTCGAAGACGATGAAGGGGGCATTGCCGCCAAGCTCCAGCGCCACTTTCTTCACGCCGCCCGCAGCCTGCCGCATCAGGAGCTTGCCGACCTCGGTCGAGCCGGTGAAGCCGACGACGCGCACTGCCGGATGGCCGGTGAAGACCTGGCCGATCGCCGGGGCATCGCCGGTCAGCACGTTGAAGACACCGTCCGGTATCCCCGCCCGCTGGGCCAGCACCGCCAGCGCAAGCGCGGTCAGCGGCGTTTCCGGCGCCGGCTTCACCACCGCCGTGCAGCCGGCGGCCAGCGCCGGCGCGATCTTCCTCGTGATCATGCCGGCCGGGAAATTCCACGGCGTGATCGCGGCGACCACGCCGGCCGGCTGGCGCGCCACGATGATGCGGGCATCCGGCCGGTGCGAGGGCACAGTCTCGCCATAGATCCGCTTCGCCTCTTCCGCGTAATATTCGACATAGGACGCGGCGTAATCGATCTCGCCCCGCGCCTCGGCCAGGGGCTTGCCCTGTTCCGAGGTCAGGATCAGGGCAAGGTCCTCGCGGTTAGCGATGATCAGGTCGAACCAGCGGCGCAGGATCGCGCCGCGTTCCTTGGCGAGCTTCTTCGCCCAGGGCTTGAAGGCCCGGGCCGCGGCCTCGACCGCCCGTGTCGCCTCCGCGGCACCGAGATGGGCAACGTGGCCAAGCAACGCGCCGGTGGCCGGGTTGTGGACGGCATCGACGCCGGCCCCCACCCATTCGCCGTCGATCAGGCTCCGGAACTCCAGGAGTTCCGGGTCCTTCAGTACGAGAGTCATGACGTCACGCCCCCAGGTAAGCCGCGGCGAGCGCCGCCTCGAGCTTGTCCAGCCCCTCGTCCAGCACCGCGTCGGAGACCGTCAGCGGCACCAGGACGCGGATGACATTGCCGTAGACGCCGCAGGACAGGAGAATGAGGCCGGCATCGATCGCCGCTGCCGTAACCCGCTTCGTCGCATCGGCATCGGGCTCATAGCTGCCCCGGCTCTTCACGATATCGAAGCCGATCATGGCGCCCGGGCCGCGGATGGCGGTGACGGGCACGACATCGTTGCGGGTGCCGATCCTTGCGACGCGGGCCTTGATCCGCTCGCCGATGGCATTGGCCCGGTCGAGCAGCTTTTCCTCGGCGATCACGTCGAGGACGGCGAGCGCCGCGGCGCAGGAGACCGGCGAACCGGCATAGGTGCCGCCGATGCCGCCCGGATCGGCGGCATCCATGATCGCCGCCTTGCCGATCACGCCCGAAATCGGGAAGCCGCCGCCCAGCGACTTGGCGACGGTGACGAGATCGGGCTCGACGCCCGAATGCTCGATGCCGAAAATCCGGCCGGTGCGGGCGAAGCCGGTCTGCACCTCGTCGGCGACCAGCACGATGCCGTGGTCGTCGCAGAGCTTGCGCAGCGCCTCGAGGAGTTCCTTGGGCGCCGGGTAGAAGCCGCCCTCGCCCTGCACCGGCTCGATGATGATGCAGGCGACCCGGCTCGGCTCGACATCGGCGCGGAACAGGAATTCCAGGGCGCGCAGCGAATCCGCGACCGAAACGCCATGGTCCTCGACCGGGAAGGGAATGTGATAGACCTCGCTCGGCATCGGGCCGAATTTCTTCTTATAGGGCAGGGTCTTGCCGGTCATGGCCATGGTCATCATGGTGCGGCCGTGGAAGGCGCCGGTGAAGGCGATGACCGCCGAACGGCCGGTATGGGCGCGGGAAATCTTCACCGCATTCTCGGTCGCCTCGGCGCCCGTGGTGAAGAACACGGTCCGGGCCGGGCCCTTGAACGGGGCAAGCGCATTCAGGCGCTCCGCCAGTTCGACATAGCCCTCATAGGGCGCCACCTGGAAACAGGTATGGGTGAACCTGTCGAGCTGGTCCTTCACCGCCGCGATCACCTTGGGGTGGCGATGGCCGACGTTCAGCACCGCGATGCCACCGGCGAAATCGATGTAGCGCTTGCCCTCGACATCCCAAAGCTCGGCATTCTCGGCCTTTTCCGCATAGACCGGATAGGCGACGGAAACCCCGCGCGGCGTGGCGGCCTCGCGGCGGGCAGTGAACTCGGCATTGGTGGCCATGGCGGCATCCCCCGGGGATTGAAGATGCCGAAGTGTGCGGCCGGGCCGGGGCCGGAACCATCAGGTTTTATGCGCCGATTGGTGCCTTAAAAACACCAATTATCCCAGCTTCGCCCGCTGATAGGCGCCTGGCGCCACCCCCACCCTGGACTTGAAGGCGCGGTTCAGGTGGCTCTGGTCGCAGAAGCCGCAGGCGAGCGCGACATCGGCCGGCGGGCGGCCGGCGGCCAGCAGGCGGCGGGCGGCCTTCACCCGCCGGTCGGTGAGCCAGGCATGGGGGGTGAGGCCGGTCTCGCGGCGCAGGGCGCGGATCAGGCGGGTGCGCGGCAGGCCGGCCACTGCGCCCAGGGTGGCAAGATCCACCGTCCCGGCATAATGGCTGTCGAGATAATCGAGCGCCCGGGCCACGGCAGGCGCTTCCCGCCCCGCGTCCCGGCGCAGGCCCGCCGCCACCGGCCCGGCCCGCTCGCCGTGGCGGGCGATCACCGCCGCCATGGTGCCGATCATCGCCTGGTCGAGGGCGAGGCGATCCGCCCCTGCCTCGGCCGCGCTGTGCAGGGCGACGAGACGGGCGGCAAGCGCCGGGTCGCGGATCAGGGCTTTCGGGAAATGCGGCGCCGGCAGCGGCCGTTCCGCCACCTCGCCCGCGATCAGCGCCAGCAGCGCCGGGCCCGGATATGTCATGCGATAGACATAGCCGCCGGGGGCGGGTGCCCCGTCATGGACCACGCCCGGATCGATCAGGATGATGTCGCCGGCCCCGGCCGCCCCGCGCTCGCGCCCAATGCTGAACAATTCGTGCCCGGCGGTAACGACCCCGATCACATAATCATCATGGGCATGGGGCGCATAGGCGTGGGTGTGAAAGCGCGCGACCAGGCATTCCGTCGCCGCCGCCCCCGGCAGGTGGAAGAAGCGCGCCGCCTCGCCGGGGCCGAGAAGGTGGTCGAGCGGCGCGCTCACGTCCCGCCCTGATCCCTGCGCTTCTGCCGCAAGTCCGCCCAATGGTCGAGGCGGCGGCGGATCTCGTGCTCGAAGCCCTTGCCCTTGGGATTGTAGAACTGCCGGCGTTCCATGGCCTCGGGGAAATAATCCTGGCCCGAGAATTCGTCCGGCGCATCGTGGTCGTAATTATAGCCGGCGGCATAGCCGAGATCCTTCATCAGCCGGGTCGGCGCATTCAGGATATGCTTCGGCGGCATCAGGCTGCCGGTTTCCCTGGCCGCCGCGCGGGCACCGTTATAGGCCTTGTAGGCGGCATTGGATTTGGGCGCGGTCGCCAGATAGATGACCGCATTGGCGATCGCCAGTTCGCCTTCCGGACTGCCCAGGAAGTCATAGGCGTCCTTGGCGCCATTGGCGACCACCAAGGCCTGGGGATCGGCGATGCCGATATCCTCGACCGCGAAACGCACCAGCCGGCGGGCGATATAGAGCGGTGCCTCGCCCCCGGCCAGCATGCGCGCGTACCAATAGAGCGCCGCATCGACGTCCGAGCCCCGCATCGACTTGTGCAGGGCCGAGATCAGGTTGTAATGGCCTTCCTGCGCCTTGTCGTAGAGCGGCGCCCGGCGCTGCACGATCTCGGTCAGGCCCGCGATGTCGAGCGGCGCCGCGACCTCGATCGTCAGCAATTCCTCGGCCAGGTTCAGGAGATAGCGCCCGTCGCCGTCCGCCATGTCGATCAGGGCGGCGCGGGCCTCCGCGGTCAGCGGCAGGGGCTTTTGCAGCAGTGCCTCCGCCCGCGCCAGCAGGGCTTCCAGCGCCTCCGCCTCCAGGCGATTGAGAACGAGGACCTGGGCGCGCGAGAGCAGCGCCGCATTCAGTTCGAACGAGGGGTTTTCCGTCGTCGCCCCGACCAGGACCACGGTGCCGTCCTCGACATAGGGCAGGAAACCGTCCTGCTGCGCCCGGTTGAAGCGGTGGATCTCATCGACGAACAACAGGGTGCGCCGGCCCATGCGCCGCCGCTGCCGGGCCGCCTCGAACACTTTCTTCAAGTCGGCGACGCCGGAGAAAACGGCCGAGATCTGATCGAAGTCATAGCCGGCGGCCTGGGCCAGCAGGCGGGCGATGGTCGTCTTGCCCGTGCCCGGCGGCCCCCAGAGGATGAGGGAAGACAATCTTCCCGCCTTGATCATCCGGCCGAGCGGACTGTCGGCCGCGACCAGATGATCCTGGCCGACGACATCCTCGAGGCGGGCGGGGCGCAGCCGGTCGGCCAGCGGCCGGCCGGCGTCGTCGGAGGCCGGCTGGGCCGCCGCCCCCTCTCCCGGCCGGGGCTTCGGCCCCAGGCCCGCCGCCTCGAACAGGTCGCTCATGGTCGCTGCCGTTCAGCGGGGCAGGATGGTCGAGATTTCCCGGCCGCCCCGCTCGATGGTCAGGGCCCAGGCCCGGCCGCGGGCGCCGATGGCGTCGACCAGGTCCTTGGTGCTGGCGATGGCGAATTCATTCACCTTCAGGATCCGGTCGCCCACCTTCAGCCCGACCCGGTCGGCCGGGGTATCGGCGGCGATTTCCGTGATCACCACGCCGGTGGCGCCGCCGGTGCTGCGCCCGATCTCCTCGGCGACCGCGGGCGAGAGATTGACCACGGTAATGCCCGAGAAGGGGTTGCGCCCGTCGATCGTCCGCTTGTCCCGGGCCGGCACTTCCGGCGGCGCCTCCAGGGGGATGGTCACTTCCAGCGCCTTGCCCTGGCGCCACAGGCCGAGGGTCAGCTGGCCGCCGACGTCATGGGTGGCAAGGCGGAAGGACAGGGCATCCTCGTCGGTCACCGCGTGGCCGTCGACGGACAGGATGACGTCGCCGACCTTGATCCCGCCCCGTTCCGCCGGGCCGCCCTTGACCAAGCCATTGATCAGCACGCCGCGCGGCCGGTCCAGGCCGAGGCCGGCCGCCAGGTCCGAGGTGATCGGCTGGCCGTTGGCGCCGAGCCACGGCCGCACGATCCGCCCGCCGCTGCGCGCCGCCGCGATCACGCTGCGCACCATCGACGACGGAATGGCGAAGCCGATGCCGAGCGAGCCGCCGTCCCGCGAATAGATCGAGGAATTGACCCCGACGAGGCGCCCCTTCAGGTCGATCAGCGCGCCGCCGGAATTGCCGGGGTTGATCGCGGCATCGGTCTGGATGAAGAAGCGGTAGTCGGACACCCCGACCTGGGTCCGCGCCACGGCGGAGACGATGCCCTGGGTCACGGTCTGGCCGACGCCGAAGGGATTGCCGATGGCGAGCACGATATCGCCCACCTCGACCGCATCCGAATCCGCCAGGGTCAGGGTCGGCAGCACTTCGCCCTTGGGATCGAGTTTCAGCACCGCAAGGTCGGTGCGCGGGTCGGCGATCTGCAGCTTGGCGTCGAATTCCCGGCCGTCCGACAGGGCGACGGTGATCTCGTCCGCCCCCTCGATCACATGGTTGTTGGTGACGATGGTGCCGTCGCTGCCGACGATGACGCCGGAACCGAGCGAGCGTTCCACCCGTTCCCGCGGCATGCCGCGCATCTGGTCGCCGAAGAAGCGGCGGAACATCGGATCGTCCATCAGCGGGTTGCGCACCGCGACGGTCTTCCGGGTATAGATGTTCACCACCGCCGGCGTCGACGCCTTCACCACCGGCGCGAAGCTGAGCAGCACCTGGGCTTCCGACTCGGGGGTGCTGCGAAGCTCCTCCGCGGCAGCCGGGGCGGTGCCCAGCAGGATGGCAAAAGTGGCGGCGACGGCCGCGTTCAGCAGTCTCTGCACGGAAGGTCTCCGGAACGAAAAAGGGCAGCCCATGGGGCTGCCCTTTTCTCTTACCACTAAGGCTGCTTCAGGGCAGCCCCATGGATCATTCCTCGCCGGCGGCGACGGTCTGCACCGGGCCCGAGTCCAGGCCCTTGGCCGAGACGTCGCGATCGACCAGTTCGATCACCGCGAGCGCAGCCGCATCGCCGCGGCGGAAGCCCGCCTTCAGCACGCGGGTATAGCCGCCGGCGCGATTGGCATAGCGCGGGCCGACGACGTCGAACAGCTTGCCGACGACCGCTTCGTCATAGAGCTGCGACAGCGCCTGACGGCGGGCGTGCAGGCCGCCCTTCTTGCCGAGGGTGATGAGCTTCTCGACATAGGGACGCAGCGCGCGGGCGCGCGGCAGGGTGGTGGTGATCTGTTCGTGCTTCAGCAGCGACGCGGCCATGTTGGCGAACACAGCGCGGCGGTGCGAGGCATCCATGCCGAGCTTCACTCGGGCGACGCGATGGCGCATGGGACTCTCCCGTTCCTAATCCAAAGAGGGGGCGCGTGCCCGGCCTCAGAAATTGTTCTCTTCGAGGCGCTTTGCCAGTTCCTCGATGTTCTCCGGCGGCCAGTCCGGCACTTCCATGCCGAGATGCAGGCCCATCTGCGCCAGAACTTCCTTGATCTCGTTCAGCGACTTGCGGCCGAAGTTCGGGGTGCGGAGCATTTCCGCCTCGGACTTCTGGATCAGGTCGCCGATGTAGACGATGTTGTCGTTCTTGAGGCAATTCGCCGAGCGGACGGAAAGTTCCAGCTCGTCGACCTTGCGCAGCAGATTGCGGTTGAACTTCGGCTCCAGCGGCGCAGCCTCGCGCACTTCCTGGCGCGGCTCCTCGAAGGAGATGAAGCGCTGCAGCTGGTCCTGGATGATGCGCGCGGCAATGGCGACGGCACGATCCGGCTCGATCGAGCCATTGGTCTCGACCTGCATGACCAGCTTGTCCAGCTCGAGGTTCTGGCCTTCGCGGGTATTCTCCACGCGATAGGCGACCTTCTTCACCGGGCTGTAGAGGCTGTCGACCGGGATCAGGCCGATCGGGGCATCTTCCGGACGGTTGCGGTCGGCCGGGACATAGCCCTTGCCGTTCTGCACCGTGAACTCCATGTGGATCTTCGCGCCGTCGTCCAGGCTGCACAGCACGAGATCGGGGTTCAGCACCTCGATGTCCGACGGCACGGTGATCTGGCCGGCGGTCACTTCACCCGGGCCCTGGGCCTTCAGGGTCATGCGGCGCGGGCCTTCGGCATGCATGCGCAGCGCGATCTGCTTGATGTTCAGGATGATGTCGGTGACGTCTTCGCGAACACCCGGGATCGACGAGAATTCATGCAGCACGCCGTCGATCTTCACCGCGGTGACGGCGGCGCCCTGCAGCGAGGACAGCAGCACGCGGCGCAGCGCATTGCCCAGCGTCAGGCCGAAGCCCCGCTCCAGCGGCTGGGCGACGACGGTCGCAAAGCGGCGCGGGTCATCGCCCGGCGTCACTTCGATCTCGGCCTTCTTGAGGTTCTTCCAGTTGTCCTGAATCACGACTTCGACCTCATCCTATTCCAGCCCACGCAGGCCCAATGCATCCGGATCATCTGCGGGACGGGCGATAACGGGGGCCCGGTACACGGCGGCCCCAGCTTTCGGCCGGGGCCTGGCGAACGCCGGGGCGTCGGCCCCGGCCACGGCCGCGATCAGACGCGGCGACGCTTCGGCGGGCGGCAGCCGTTGTGCGGGATCGGGGTCACGTCGCGGATCGACGTGATCTGGAAACCGACGGCCTGAAGCGCACGAAGAGCCGACTCGCGGCCCGAACCCGGGCCGGTCACTTCGACTTCGAGGATGCGCACGCCATGTTCCTGCGCCTTGCGGCCCGCGTCTTCCGCGGCGACCTGGGCGGCATAGGGAGTGGACTTGCGGCTGCCCTTGAAACCCATCGTCCCCGCCGAGGACCACGAAATCGTGTTGCCCTGGGCATCGGTGATGGTGATCATCGTGTTGTTGAAGCTGGCGCTGACATGCGCCACGCCCGAGGTGATGTTCTTGCGCTCGCGGCGCTTCACCCGTGCCTTTTCAACGGCCATCTCTTAACTACCTTCCAAAGAACGCGCAGCGCGTCCGCTGTTCCCGAACGGGTGGGGCGCGGACGCGCCCCGTACCCTGATTACTTCTTCTTGCCGGCGATCGGCTTGGCCGGGCCCTTGCGGGTCCGGGCGTTGGTGTGGGTGCGCTGGCCACGCACCGGCAGGCCGCGACGGTGACGCAGGCCGCGATAGCAACCGAGGTCCATCAGGCGCTTGATGTTCATCGCGACTTCGCGGCGGAGGTCACCTTCCACCAGGTAGTCGCGGTCGATGACTTCGCGGATCTGCGAGACTTCAGCTTCCGAGAGCTGGTTCACCCGCTTGCCGTCGACAATGCCGACCTTCGCGACGATTTCCTTGGCCTTGAACGGGCCGATGCCATGGATATAGGTCAACGCGATCTCGACCCGCTTGTTGGTCGGAATGTTGACACCTGCGATACGAGCCACCGCTAACCTCTTCGTGACGTTCGGTTCGTCAATTACACTGGTCCAAGCCCTTCGCCGCTGCGCCCTGTCGCCGGCGAGACTTAGGAATCGTGTTCCAAAGACTCGCGCAAACGATTAGCGCGCCGCAGAGCTGGCCCTGCCGACGAGAAGGGCGGATTATATGAGTCGGCAGGTCCATGTCAATGACTCAAGCCGGGCCGAACCCCAGTTCCGCCTCGATCTGCCGAGTCACCTCGTCGATTTCCGCCATGCCGTCCACCGCGCCGAGCACGCCGCGCGCCGAATAATAGGGCAGCAGGGGCGCGGTCTGGGCGTGGAAGGCGCCGAGCCGGCTGCGCACGGTCTCGGCATTGTCGTCCGGGCGGCGCTTGAACTCGGTCGAGCCGCAGATATCGCAGACCCCGGCAACCTTCGGCTGCTGGAACTTGTCGTGATAGCCAGCATTGCATTTGGCGCAGGTGTAGCGGCCCGAGACGCGCTCCACCAGGATCTCGTCCTCGACTTTCATGTCGATGACGCGGTCCAGCTTCAGGCCGTTCTCGGCCAGCATCCGGTCCAGCGCCTCGGCCTGGGCCACGGTGCGGGGGAAGCCATCGAGGATGAAGCCCTTCTGGCAATCCGGCTGCTTGATGCGGTCGGCGATGATACCGACGACGATATCGTCGGAAACCAGCTGGCCGGCTTCCATGACGGCCTTGGCTTTCTTGCCGACCTCGGTCCCGGCGGCCACGGCTGCCCGCAGCATGTCGCCCGTGGACAGCTGCACCAGGCCGCGCGAACGCTCCAGACGCTGTGCCTGCGTACCCTTGCCGGCGCCCGGCGGTCCGAGAAGAATGAGATTCATTTCCCCCTGCCCTTCAACTTCGACTTGCGGATCAGGCCCTCATACTGGTGCGCAAGAAGGTGGCTCTGAACCTGGGCGACCGTGTCCATGGTCACGCTCACCACGATCAAGAGCGAGGTGCCGCCGAAATAGAACGGCACCGAATATTGGGTGATGAGAATCTCCGGCAGGATACAGACCGCCGAGAGATAAGCGGCCCCCACCACCGTCAGCCGCGTCAGAATATGGTCCAGGTGGTCGGCCGTGCGGCTGCCCGGCTTGATCCCTGGGATGAAACCGCCGTACTTCCGCAGGTTCTCGGCCGTTTCCGTCGGGTTGAAGACGATCGCGGTGTAGAAGAAGCAGAAGAAGACGATCCCTGCTATATAAAGCGCCATATAGAGCGGCTGGCCATGGGCCAAAAGTCTAGTCACGGTCTGCAGCCACTCCGGCCCGCCCGTGCCGGCGAAATTCGCCACGGTCACCGGCAGCAACAGCAGGGACGAGGCGAAGATCGGCGGGATGACGCCGGCGGTGTTCAGCTTCAGGGGCATGTGGGACGATTCGCCCCCGAACACCTTGTTGCCCTGCTGGCGCTTGGGATACTGGACCAGGATGCGGCGCTGGGCGCGTTCGAAGAACACGATGAAGGCGACGACGACCACGACCAGGAGCAGGATCGCGATGATCACGAAGGCGGACAGCGCCCCGGTGCGGCCCAGTTCCAGGGTATGGATCAGGGCGGTCGGCAGGGCGGCCACGATGCCGGCGAAGATGATCAGCGAAATGCCGTTGCCGACCCCGCGCGAGGTGATCTGTTCGCCCAGCCACATCAGGAACACGGTGCCGCCGGTCAGGGTGATCACCGCTTCCAGGCGGAAGCCGAGGCCCGGGTCGAGCACGGCGCCGCGGCCGTTGGCGGTCATGCTCTCAAGGCCGACGGCGATGCCATAGGCCTGGATCACGGCCAGGAACACGGTGCCGTAGCGCGTATATTGGTTCAGCCGCTTGCGGCCCGCCTCGCCTTCCTTCTTCAGCGCTTCCATCGTCGGGGAGATGGTGGTGAGCAGCTGCACGATGATCGAGGCCGTGATGTACGGCATGATGTTCAGCGCGAAAATCGTCATGCGCCCGAGGGCGCCGCCGGCGAACACGTCGAACATGCCGAGAATGCCGCCCTGGTTCTGCGCGAAGATCGCGGCAAGGGCGGCAGGATCGACACCGGGAATCGGGATATAGGTGCCCAGGCGATAGACGATCAGGGCGCCCAGCGTGAACCAGATCCGGCGCTTGAGTTCCGTTGCCTTGGAAAACGAGCTCCAGGAAAGGTTGGCTGCGAGCTGTTCGGCGGCGGATGCCATCGCAGTTCTCCTCGGGGCGATCAGGACCGGCGCTGCCGGCGCGCCCCGCGCAAGGGGACTTGGACACGAAATACAATCAGGCAGACAGACGAAAATCCGCGCGCCGGAACGGCCTGCTTGGTCGCAGTCCGTTCACCGGCGCGCGGATCAGCGCGATCAGGCGCGGGCAGCCTCGCGGGCTTCCTTCTTCGCGATCTGGGCCTTCCGGCGCACGGCCTTCTTGCCTTCCTTGCGCGGCACTTCGCGCTTCGGAATGATCGTGACCTTGCCGCCGGCCGCTTCGACCGCCGCGACCGCCGAAGCCGAAGCCGCGTCGACCTCGAAGTTCAGGGCGACCGTGATCTCGCCGTCGGCCAGCAGGCGCACGGGGAACCCGCGGCGAAGACCCAGCACGCCGGTCTCGGCCAGCACCGCCGCGGTGACGGTGGCACCGGCTTCGATGCGGCCGGCATCGACCGCCGCCTGCACCTTGCCGAGGTTCACCGGCAGATAGGCGACGCGGAACAGGTTCTTGAAGCCGCCCTTCGGCAGGCGGCGATGGATGGGCATCTGACCGCCTTCAAAGCCCTTGACGGCCACGCCGGAGCGCGCCTTCTGGCCCTTGACGCCGCGGCCCGACGTCTTGCCCTTGCCGGAGCCGATGCCGCGGCCGACGCGGATGCGCGACGGACGGGAACCGGGGTTATCGGCGATCTCTGTCAGTTTCATGTCTGAATCCTCACTCTTCGCGTGGTTTCGAGACGGCTTATTCAGCCGCCTCGACCTTCACGAGGTGTTTGACCTTCTCAATCATGCCACGGGTCGAGGGGGTGTCCTCGATCACGCTGACACGATGCAGCTTGTTCAGGCCGAGACCGACGAGGGTCGCTTCCTGAGCCTTGGGGCGCCGCGCCGGGCTGCGCACCTGGGTGAGTTTCACCTTGGCCATGCCGCCTTACTCCGCCTGGGCGTCGGCCGCATCGGCCTCGGCCTTGCGGCCGCCGACCAGATCCGACACGCGCTTACCGCGCTTCGCCGCCACCGAACGGGGCGACAGGCTGTTCTGCAGGGCATTGAACGTGGCGCGCACCATGTTGTGCGGGTTCGACGAACCCAGCGACTTGGTGACGACGTCATGAACGCCCAGGGTCTCGAAGACCGCGCGCATCGGGCCGCCGGCGATGATGCCGGTACCCGGAGGGGCGGCCCGGAGCACCACGCGACCGGCGCCGTGACGGCCCTCGATGTCGTGATGCAGGGTGCGGCCTTCGCGGAGGTGAACGCGGATCAGCTTGCGCTTCGCCGCTTCGGTGGCCTTGCGGATGGCTTCCGGCACTTCACGCGCCTTGCCGTGACCGAAACCGACCCGGCCCTTGCGGTCGCCGACGACGACCAGGGCCGCGAAACCGAAACGCCGACCGCCCTTCACCACCTTGGCGACGCGGTTGATATGCACCAGCTTGTCGACCAGTTCGTCCTGCTGGCGCTCGCCGTCATGTTGACGTGCCATTTGTTACGTCCTTTCCAGCAGGCTCAGAACTCGAGGCCGCCCTCGCGGGCACCCTCGGCCAACGCCTTCACGCGACCATGATAGAGGTAACCGCCACGGTCGAAGACGACCGTTTCGATCCCGGCTTCCTTGGCGCGCTTGGCGACCAGCAGGCCGACGGCCTTGGCCGCATCGACGTCCGCGCCGGTCTTGAGCGAGCCCTTCAGCTCCTTGTCGATCGTCGACGCGGCGGCGACCGTGCGGCCGCTCACATCGTCGATGATCTGGGCATAGATGTGCTGCGACGAGCGGAAGACGCTGAGGCGCGGCCGACCGTTCGCGAGTTTGCGCAGGCGGGTACGAGTCCGCTGCTGGCGCCGTTCGAAGGTGTCCTTGATCGCCATGGCTGTTACTTCTTCTTGCCTTCCTTGCGGAAGATCGTCTCGGTCGAATACTTGATGCCCTTGCCCTTATAGGGCTCCGGCCGGCGCCAATCGCGGATTTCCGCCGCGAACTGACCGACCTTCTGGGCATCGATGCCGGTAACCGCGATCAGGGTCGGCTTCTCGCACTTGACTTCGAGGCCTTCCGGGATCGGCAGCACGACATCGTGGCTGTAGCCGAGGTTGAGCTGAAGGTTCTTGCCCTGGACGGCGGCGCGGTAACCCACGCCGGTGATCTCGAGGTCCGTGCGGAAACCCTGGGTCACGCCCTTGATCATATTGTTGACCAGGGTGCGCGACAGGCCCCAGCGCTCGCGGGCACGCTTCTCGGCCGACCGGGGGGTCAGCGCGACGGCGTTGTTCTCCAGCTTCACCTCGATATCGTCGACGACGGTGAGGGTCAGCTGGCCCTTGGCGCCCTTCACGGCGACATTCTGGCCCTCGACGGTGACGGTGACGCCCGCGGGGACCTGGACCGGCTTCTTGCCAATACGCGACATGTTCAGTCCTCCTGGATCAGAACACGCGGCACAGCACTTCGCCGCCAACATTGGCAGCGCGTGCAGCGGCGTCGGACATCACGCCCCGCGGCGTCGACAGGATCTGGATGCCGAGACCGTTGCGGAAGCTCGGCAGATCCTTGATCGCCGAGTAGACGCGGCGGCCGGGACGAGAGATGCGGTCGATCGACTGAATCACGGGGAGACCCTCGTGGTACTTCAGTTCGATCTCGATTTCAGACGCGCCATTCTCGGCCGTCGAGGTCTGATAGCCACGGATGTAGCCTTCGGACGCCAGGACATCGAGAACACGGGCGCGCAGCTTGGACGCGGGGGAACGCACAGTCGCCTTGCCGGCGGACTGGCCGTTACGGATGCGCGTCAGCATATCGCCGAGCGGATCGCTCAGTGCCATCGCGGTTCTCCTTACCAGCTCGACTTGACCATGCCGGGGATCTGGCCGGCAGAGGCCAGGTCACGCAGCGCGATACGGGACAGCTTCAGCTTGCGATAATTGCCGCGGGCGCGGCCCGAGACTTCGCACCGCAGGCGGACGCGATTCTTCGCGCCGTTGCGGGGCATTTCGGCAAGCTTCAGGGTGGCGGCGAAACGGTCTTCGTCGGAGATCTGCTGATCCATGACGACGGCCTTCAGCCGGGCGCGCTTGGCGGCGTGCTGGGCAGCCAGCTTGGCGCGGCGCTTGTTCTTCTCGATGGCACTCGTCTTAGCCATGTGCCTATCCTCAGTTATAGAACGGCAGTTCGAAGGCGGCGAGAAGCGCCTTGGCTTCTTCGTTCTTCGTGGCCGTCGTGCAGATGACGATGTCCATACCGCGAACGGTGTCGACCTTGTCGTAGTTGATTTCCGGGAAAATGATCTGCTCCTTCAGACCCATGGCGTAATTGCCACGGCCGTCGAAGCTCTTCCCGTTCAGACCACGGAAGTCGCGAACGCGCGGCAGCGCGATCGTCACCAGGCGATCAAGGAATTCATACATGCGGTCGGCCCGGAGCGTGACCTTCACGCCGACCGGGGCCCCCTCGCGCAGCTTGAAGCCGGCGATCGCCTTGGTCGACTTGGTGATCACGGGCTTCTGGCCGGTGATCGCGGTCATGTTCTCGACCGCGCCCTGGATCTTCTTGCCATCGGTCGCGGCTTCGCCGACGCCCATGTTGATGACGATCTTTTCCAGGCGCGGAACCTGCATCACGTTCTTGTAGCCGAACTGCTCCAGCAGCTTGGCACGGATGACTTCGTTATACTGCCGCTTCAGACGCGGCTCGATGCGGGTATCAGACATCGATCACATCCCCCGAACGCTTGGCGACGCGAACCTTGCGGCCGTCCTCGAGCACCTTGAAGCCGATGCGCGAGGGCTTGCCGTCGCGGGGATCTTCAATGGCGAGGTTGGACACGTGGATCGGCGCTTCCTTCTCGACGATACCGCCCTGGTTCGTCTGTGTCGGCTTCGTGTGGCGCTTCACGACGTTGACGCCCTGGACGACGGCCCGCGCCTCGGTCGGCAGGACGCGAAGGATTTCACCCTTCTTGCCCTTGTCCTTGCCCGAAATCACGACGACCTTGTCGCCCTTGCGGATACGCAGCTTCTGATGATCCGGATGCGCAGTCATCACAGCACCTCCGGCGCCAGGCTGATGATCTTCATGTGGTTGCGGGCGCGAAGTTCGCGCACCACCGGCCCGAAGATACGGGTGCCAATCGGCTCGTTCTGCTTGTTGATCAGAACCGCCGCATTGGTGTCGAAACGGATGGCCGTGCCGTCGGGACGACGCACTTCCTTGGCCGTGCGGACGACGACGGCACGATGCACGTCGCCCTTCTTCACGCGGCCGCGCGGAATCGCCTCCTTCACGGAGACGACGATGATGTCACCGACGCTGGCATACCGGCGACCGGCACCGCCCAGCACCTTGATGCACATCACCCGACGCGCGCCCGAATTGTCGGCCACGTCCAGGTTCGTCTGCATCTGGATCATGTCTACCTACTCCTGAAAGTCCAGTTAGGCCTGGACAACGGGCTTACCATCCGAACCCACGGCGCCGATGACCTCCCAGGTCTTCAGCTTCGAGATCGGACGGCATTCCTGGATGTTCACGATGTCGCCGACCTTGTACTGGTTGGTCTCATCGTGGGCGTGGTACTTCTTGGACCGGCGCACCACTTTCTTCAGAACCGGGTGCAGCACGCGGCGCTCGACCTTGACCACGACGGTCTTGTCGGTCTTGTCGCTGACCACGACGCCCTGCATCACTCGCTTCGGCATCTAGCTTCTCCCAAAGACGCGTCCCTCGGCCCATCAGGCCGAGGCGGCCGCCTTTTCCTTCAACACGGTCAGGATCTTCGCGATTTCGCGACGCACGGCACCCTGACGCGCCGTATTCTCAAGCTGGCCGGTCGCCTTCTGGAAGCGCAGGTTGAACTGCTCTTTCTTCAGGATCGTGAGACGATCGTTCAGTTCATCGGCCGTCTTGAGGCGCAGATCATTAGCCTTCACGGACGCCATAATCAAGCTCCCTCACCAAGCCGGCTGACGAATTTCGTCGCGATCGGCAGTTTGGCGGCGCCGCGGGCGAAGGCTTCCTTCGCCAGTTCCGCCGGGACGCCGTCCATCTCGAACATGATGCGGCCGGGCTTCACGCGCGCCACCCACAGTTCGGGCGCGCCCTTGCCCTTGCCCATGCGGACTTCGGTCGGCTTCTTCGAGACCGGCACGTCCGGGAACACCCGGATCCACACGCGGCCCTGACGCTTGATGTGACGGGTGATCGCGCGGCGGGCCGCTTCGATCTGGCGGGCGGTGACCCGCTCCGGCTCCAGGGCCTTCAGGCCGAAGGCCCCGAAGGTCAGCGAGGTGCCGCCCTTCGCATTGCCATGGATCCGGCCCTTGAAGGCTTTCCGGAATTTTGTACGCTTCGGTTGCAGCATGGCGAATTACTCCGCGTCGCTCTCGGCCGGGGCCTGGCCGCGATTGCCACGATCACCCCGACGATCGCCACGGCGCTCGCGGTGTTCACGGGGCTCGCGTTCCGGGCGGGCCTGATTGGCTTGTTCGGCCAGGCGCTTGTCCTGAGCCATCGGGTCGTGCGCCAGGATCTCGCCCTTGAACACCCAGACCTTCACGCCGCAGGTGCCCATGGCGGTATGCGCAGTGCCGCGACCGAAATCGATGTCGGCGCGAAGCGTGTGCAGGGGCACGCGGCCTTCACGGTACCATTCGATACGGGCGATTTCGGCACCACCAAGACGGCCGCCGCAGTTGATGCGGATGCCGCCGGCGCCGAGACGCATGGCCGACTGCACGCTGCGCTTCATGGCGCGGCGGAAGGCGACGCGGCGTTCCAGCTGCTGGGCGATGCTTTCGGCGATCAGCTTGGCGTCGATTTCCGGCTTGCGGATCTCGACGATGTTCAGGCTGACTTCCGACTTCGTCATCTTGGCGAGTTCGGCGCGCAGCTTTTCGATGTCCGCGCCCTTCTTGCCGATCACCACGCCCGGACGGGCGGTGTGGATCGTGACCCGGCACTTCTTGGCCGGGCGCTCGATGACGACGCGGGCGATGCCGGCCGAGGCCAGCTTCTTCTCGAGGAAGGCGCGGATCTTCAGGTCTTCATGAAGAAGACCGGCGAAATCGCGCTTGTTGGCGTACCAGCGGCTGTCCCAGGTACGGTTGATCCCGAGGCGCAGGCCGACCGGATTGACCTTCTGACCCATCGCTTACTCCTCCGACGCCGCTTCGGCGCGCTCGCGCACGACGACGGTGATGTTCGAGAATTCCTTCACGACGCCGGCGGCACGGCCGCGGGCGCGGGCATGGAACCGGCGCATGGCCAGCGAACGGCCGACGGTCGCCTGCGAGACGTAGAGGCTGTCGACGTCGAGCTGGTGGTTGTTCTCGGCATTGGCGATCGCGCTCTCAAGGACTTTCTTCACATCGCGGGCGATGTGCTTCTTCGAGAAGGCAAGCTCGGCCAGTGCGGTCGAAACGGCCTTGCCGCGGATCTGCTCCGCGACAAGGTTCAGCTTCCGGGTCGAGGACCGCAGGTTGTTGCCGATGGCGAGAGCCTCGTTCTCGGCAACGCGGCGGGGATTCTTCGGCTGCGACATCGCCTTACTTCCTCTTCGCCTTCTTGTCGGCGGCGTGGCCATAGAAGGTCCGCGTCGGCGCGAATTCGCCGAACTTGTGACCGACCATGTCCTCGTTCACCAGCACCGGGATGAACTTGTGGCCGTTGTGCACGCCGAACGTCAGCCCCAGGAACTGGGGCAGAATGGTCGAGCGGCGCGACCAGGTCTTGATGACTTCCTTGCGGCCCGACGCCCGGGTGGTCTCTGCCTTCTTCAGCAGGTAACCATCGACGAACGGACCTTTCCAAACTGAACGAGTCACGGCGGTCTCCGTTACTTCTTGGCGTGACGCGAGCGCAGGATGAAGGCATCGGACCGCTTGTTATTGCGGGTCTTGTTGCCCTTCGTACCCTTGCCCCAAGGCGTCACGGGATGACGACCGCCGGAAGTCCGGCCTTCGCCACCACCATGCGGGTGATCGATCGGGTTCATGGCCACGCCGCGGACCGACGGGCGGATGCCCAGCCAGCGGTTGCGGCCAGCCTTGCCGACCTTGGTGTTCTGGTTGTCGGGGTTCGACACGGCGCCGACCGAGGCGAGGCACTCGCCGCGGACCAGACGCTGCTCGCCCGACGACAGGCGCAGGATGACATAGGCGCCGTCGCGGCCGACGATCTGGGCGTAAGTCCCGGCCGAACGGGCGATCGCGCCGCCCTTGCCGATCTTCAGCTCGACGTTGTGCACGATGGTGCCGATCGGCAGGTTCTTCAGCGGCGCCGCATTGCCCGGCTTCACGTCGACACGCTCGCCGGCGATGACGGCGTCACCGACGGACAGGCGCTGCGGGGCCAGGATGTACGACAGCTCGCCGTCCTCATAGCGGATGAGCGCGATGAAGGCGGTGCGGTTCGGATCGTATTCGATGCGTTCCACGGTGGCGGGAACATCGAACTTCCGGCGCTTGAAGTCGACCAGGCGGTAGGCCTTCTTGTGGCCGCCGCCGACGCGCCGCATGGTGATGCGGCCGTGGTTGTTACGCCCGGCGTTCTTGTTCAGGCCTTCGGTCAGGGTCTTGACCGGCTTGCCCTTATAGAGGTCCGAACGGTCGATCAGCACCGTGCCGCGGAGCGACGGGGTGATCGGACGGAAAGTCTTCAACGCCATGGCTTAGATCCCGGTCGTCACGTCGATCGACTGGCCTTCAGCCAGGGTCACGACGGCCTTCTTGACATCCGACCGCTTGCCGAGGCGACCACGGAAACGCTTGGTCTTGCCCTCGGTGCGGATCGTGTTGACGGCGGTCACCTTCACCTGGAACAGCTTCTCGACCGCGGCCTTGATTTCCGGCTTGGTCGCGGTCAGCGGCACCTTGAAGACGACCTGGTTATGCTCCGACGCGGCGGTGGACTTTTCAGTGATCACCGGCGACAGGATGACGTCGTAATGCGACAGCTCGCTCATTTCAGGCGGGCCTCCAGGCTTTCGACGGCGGCCTTGGTCAGCACCAGCTTTTCACGACGGAGAATGTCGTAAACATTGGCGCCGACGGTCGGCAGGACGTCGACATGCGGAATGTTGCGGGCGGCGCGGGCGAAGCCCTCGTTCAGCTCGGTATCGACCACGAGGACCGAATTCCAGCCGAGCGCCTCGAACTTCGCCTTCAGCGCGGCGGTCTTGCCCTGCTCGAAAGCGGCGCTGTCGAGGACGACCAGCTGGCCGGCCTTCGCCTTCGCCGAGAGGGCGTTGCGAAGACCGAGCTTGCGGACCTTCTTCGGCAGGTCGAAGGCATGGCTGCGCACGACCGGCCCCATGGTCTTCGCACCACCGCGGAACTGACCGACCTTCTTCGAGCCGTGACGGGCATGGCCCGTGCCCTTCTGGCGGTACATCTTCTTGGTGGTCGCGGTGATCTCGCTGACCGTCTTGATGCGGTGCGTGCCGGCCTGGCGCTTGGCCAGCTGCCACAGCACCAGACGGTGCAGGATGTCAGCGCGCGGCTCCAGACCGAACACGTCGTCCGAGAGGTCGATCGAACCGGCGACGGTGGCGTCGAGGGTGGTAATATCGGCCTTCATTGATCAGCCCTCCTGCGCGGCGGCTTCGCGCGCCTTGACCTTGCCCGGCAGGGGCAGGCCGTCCTGCTTCACCTTCACGGCGTCGCGGACCAGCACGTAGGAGCCCTTGGAACCCGGGACGGCACCCTTGACCAGGATGAGGCCGCGGGTTTCGTCCACCTTGGCCACTTCGAGGTTCTGGACAGTGACGCGCTCGGCCCCGAGGTGGCCGGCCATCTTCTTGCCCTTGAACACCTTGCCGGGGTCCTGGCGCTGGCCGGTCGAACCGTGCGAGCGATGGGAGACCGACACGCCGTGGGTGGCACGCAGGCCGCCGAAGTTCCAGCGCTTCATGACGCCCTGGAACCCCTTGCCCTTGGTCTCGCCCGTCACGTCGATCTTCTGGCCGACATTGAAATGTTCGACCGAAAGCTCGTCGCCGACGTTCAGCAGAGCGTCTTCCGACACGCGGAATTCGATCAGCTTCAGCTTCGGCTCGACGCCCGCCTTGGCGAAATGGCCACGCTGCGGCTTCGAAACGTTCTTCACCTTCGCCTTGCCCGAGCCGAGCTGGACGGCGGTATAGCCGTCCTTCTCGATCGAGCGGGTCGCGACGACCTGCAGATTGTCGATCTGCAGCACCGTCACCGGCACATGGGCGCCGTCGGCTGCAAAGAGCCGAGTCATCCCGATTTTCTTGGCGATCACACCGGAACGCATGGCTTCACCCTCAGAGCTTGATCTCGACGTCGACGCCGGCGGCGAGGTCGAGCTTCATCAGCGCGTCCACCGTCTGCGGAGTCGGATCGACGATGTCGAGGAGACGCTTGTGAGTCCGGATTTCGAACTGCTCGCGGCTCTTCTTGTCGATGTGCGGCGAACGCAGCACCGTGAACTTTTCGATCTTGGTCGGCAGCGGGATCGGTCCCCGAACCCGCGCACCGGTCCGCTTCGCCGTGTTGACGATCTCGCTGGTCGACTGGTCGAGCACGCGGTGATCGAACGCCTTCAGGCGGATGCGGATATTCTGGCTGTCCATCTTATGAACCCTCGAAATCGCGCCTGGCCTTACTTCACGATCGAAGCGACGACGCCGGCACCGACGGTGCGGCCGCCTTCGCGGATCGCGAAGCGAAGACCTTCGTCCATGGCGATCGGCGCAATCAGCTCGACCGTCATCGCGACGTTGTCACCCGGCATCACCATCTCCACGCCTTCCGGCAGGGTCACCACGCCGGTCACGTCCGTCGTGCGGAAGTAGAACTGCGGGCGGTAGTTGGTGAAGAACGGGGTGTGGCGGCCGCCTTCTTCCTTCGTCAGGATGTAGGCTTCGGCCTTGAACTGGGTGTGCGGCGTGATCGAGCCCGGCTTCGCCAGGACCTGACCGCGCTCCACGTCGTCGCGGCCGACACCGCGCAGCAGCGCGCCGATGTTGTCGCCCGCCTCGCCCTGGTCCAGCAGCTTCCGGAACATTTCAACGCCGGTCACGGTCGTCTTCTTCGTCGCCTTCAGGCCGACGATCTCGATTTCCTCGCCGACCTTCACGATCCCGCGCTCGACGCGCCCGGTCACCACCGTGCCGCGGCCGGAGATCGAGAACACGTCTTCGATCGGCATCAGGAACGGACGGTCCTTCGGGCGCTCCGGCTGCGGGATATAGGCATCAACCGCCGCCATCAGTTCCAGGATCGCTTCACGGCCCAGCTTCTTGTCCGAGTCGTTCAGCGCGCACAGGGCCGAGCCCTTCACCACCGGGATGTCGTCCCCGGGGAAGTCGTAGGACGACAGCAGCTCGCGCACTTCCAGCTCGACCAGGTCCAGCAGTTCCGGATCGTCGACCATGTCGCACTTGTTCAGGAACACCACCAGCGACGGCACGCCGACCTGACGCGCCAGCAGGATGTGCTCGCGGGTCTGCGGCATCGGGCCGTCGGCCGCCGAGACCACCAGGATCGCGCCGTCCATCTGGGCGGCACCGGTGATCATGTTCTTCACATAGTCGGCGTGACCGGGGCAGTCGACGTGCGCGTAGTGCCGGTTCGTGGTCTCGTATTCGACGTGCGCCGTCGAAATCGTGATGCCACGGGCCCGCTCTTCAGGCGCCTTGTCGATCTGGTCGTACGCCGTGAACGTCGCGCCGCCGGACTCGGCCAGGATCTTGGTGATCGCCGCCGTCAGCGACGTCTTGCCATGATCGACGTGACCGATCGTACCGATGTTGCAGTGCGGCTTCGTCCGCTTGAAACTTTCCTTGGCCATGAAGGCTCTCCGTAACGCTAGCGGTTGCGAATTCAGGCGTACTTGGCGCGGACTTCGTCCGCGACCGCCTGAGGCACCGGCTCATAGTGAGCGAAAACCATGGAATACTGAGCGCGACCCTGGGTCATCGAGCGCAGCGTGTTGATGTAACCGAACATGTTCGCCAGCGGGACATGGGCGGAGATCACCGAGGCGTTGCCACGGCTCTCGCTGCCCAGGATCTGGCCGCGACGGCTGTTCAGGTCACCGATGACCGACCCGAAGTAATCTTCCGGGGTCACCACTTCGACCTTCATCACCGGCTCGAGCAGCCTGGGCGAGGCCTTCTCCATGCCTTCCTTGAACGCGGCACGGGACGCGATTTCGAAGGCGAGGACCGAGGAGTCGACGTCGTGGTAGGCGCCGTCGATCAGGGTGGCCTTGAAGTTGATCACCGGGAAGCCGGCGATCACGCCGTTACCCGCGACCGAGGCGATGCCCTTTTCGACACCCGGGATATATTCCTTCGGCACCGAGCCACCAACGATCGCGCTGGTGAACATCGGATCCTCGGGGTTCTCCTTCGGCTCGAACACCAGCTTGACGCGGGCGAACTGACCCGTACCACCGGTCTGCTTCTTGTGGGTGTAATCCACTTCGGCGCGCTTGGTGATGGTTTCGCGGTAGGCCACCTGGGGGGCGCCGACGTTCGCATCCACCTTGTAGGTCCGACGCAGGATGTCGACCTTAATTTCAAGGTGAAGCTCGCCCATGCCCTTCAGGATGGTCTGGCCCGATTCGGCATCGGTCGAGACGCGGAACGAGGGGTCTTCGGCGGCCAGCTTGCTGAGCGCGATGCCCAGCTTTTCCTGGTCGGCCTTCGACTTCGGCTCGATCGACAGCTCGATGACGGGCTCGGGGAATTCCATCTTTTCGAGGATCACCGGCTTCGAGGGGTCGCACAGCGTGTCGCCGGTGCGGACGTCCTTCAGGCCGGCGAGCGCCACGATGTCGCCCGCATAGGCTTCCTTCACGTCTTCACGGCTGTTCGCATGCATCTGCAGCATGCGGCCGATCCGCTCGCGCTTGTCCTTGGTCGAGTTCAGCACGCCGGCGCCGGCCTCGAGCTTGCCCGAGTAGACGCGGCAGAAGGTGATCGTGCCGACGAACGGGTCGTCCATGATCTTGAACGCCAGAACCGCGGTCGGCTCGTCGTCCGAGGACTTGCGCTCGATCTCTTCGTCGTTGCGCGGGTCGACGCCCTTGATCGCCGGCACTTCGAGCGGCGAGGGCAGGAAGTCGATGACGGCATCGAGCAGGGCCTGGACGCCCTTGTTCTTGAACGACGAACCCGAGACGACCGGCACGAAGACGCCCGCGATGGTACCCTTGCGGATACAGGCCTTCAGGGTCGCGATATCCGGCTCGTTGCCTTCGAGATAGGCTTCCATGGCCGCGTCGTCCTGTTCGACGGCGGTTTCGACCAGGGCCTGGCGATATTCGTTCGCCTTCTCGACCAGATCGGCCGGGATGTCGACGATATCATACTTCGCGCCGAGCGATTCTTCCTGCCAGATCAGGGCCTTCATCAACAGCACGTCGACGATGCCGGCGAATTCGCCTTCGGCACCGACCGGGAAGTTGATGATGAGCGGACGGGCGCCCAGACGGTCGATGAACATGTCCACGCAACGGTAGAAGTTCGCGCCCGTGCGGTCCATCTTGTTGACGTAGCAGATGCGCGGCACGCCATACTTGTCGGCCTGGCGCCACACGGTCTCCGACTGCGGCTCGACACCGGCGACGGAATCGAACACGGCAACCGCACCGTCGAGCACGCGCAGCGAACGTTCGACTTCGATGGTGAAGTCCACGTGCCCCGGGGTGTCGATGATGTTGATCCGGTGGTCGTTCCAGAAGCAGGTCGTCGCGGCCGACGTGATCGTGATGCCGCGTTCCTGTTCCTGTTCCATCCAGTCCATGGTGGCAGCGCCGTCATGGACTTCGCCGATCTTATGCGAACGGCCGGTGTAATAGAGGATACGCTCGGTCGTGGTCGTCTTGCCGGCATCGATGTGGGCCATGATGCCGATGTTACGATACCGTTCGAGCGGATGGCTGCGAGGCATGATACGCTCCCGTTACCAGCGGTAGTGCGAGAAGGCCTTGTTGGCCTCCGCCATACGATGGGTGTCTTCGCGCTTCTTCACGGCCGTGCCGCGATTGTTCACGGCGTCCATCAGTTCGCCCGACAGGCGCTCGGTCATGGTGTTCTCGGAACGCTTGCGCGCCGACGCGATCAGCCAACGGATGGCGAGCGCCTGGCTGCGGTCGTTGCGAACTTCCACCGGAACCTGATAGGTCGCGCCACCGACGCGGCGGCTGCGGACCTCGATCGCGGGGCGGACGTTCGACAGCGCGTCGTGGAACACGCGGATCGGGTCCTGGCCGGTCTTCGACTGGATGCGGTCGAACGCGCCGTAGACGATCGTCTCGGCGGCCGACTTCTTACCGTCGTACATCAGGCTGTTCATGAACTTGGTCACGACGATGTCGCCGAACTTCGGATCCGGCAGGACTTCGCGCTTCTCGGCACTGTGGCGACGAGACATGTGGCCGCTCCTTACTTGGGACGCTTCGCGCCGTACTTCGACCGGCGCTGCTTACGGTTCTTCACGCCCTGCGTATCGAGGACGCCGCGGATGATGTGGTAACGCACACCCGGCAAGTCCTTCACGCGGCCGCCACGGATCAGGACCACCGAGTGTTCCTGAAGATTGTGGCCTTCACCGGGGATGTAGGACGTGACTTCGAAGCCGTTGACGAGACGGACGCGGGCCACCTTGCGGAGCGCCGAGTTCGGCTTCTTCGGGGTCGTGGTGTAAACGCGCGTGCACACGCCACGCTTCTGCGGGTTGCCGGTGATGGCCGGAACCTTGTTGCGGAACGCCGGCTTCTGCCGCGGCTTACGGAGCAACTGATTGATGGTCGGCATCAGTCCCTGCCTTCTCTTCCTTCGCTCAAGTCACGCAAGCCCCGCCAGAATGTCAAAGAGCGGACTTACGCAACAAAGCCGACCTGCAGTGCCTTCGGCACCGCCGCCGACCAAATCTCGTGGTCCATGACCTCATGCCCTGGACCGATGTTCCGGTTTACTCGTCCCCGGCGGCGTGCTGCCGAACCTCAGTCCGGACACAGCCCTCCAAGTGGAGGCGCGAACATATGGGCGGGCTTACGAGTCGTCAAGGGGAATCCCAAGCCCGGATTGGGCATTCCTCATGCGCCGGCCGCAGGGCCGCCGCCTAGCCTTGCCGCGCCACCAGAAGGGCGCCGAGGGCGATCAGCGCCACCCCGCCCCAATTGACCGCCGACAGTTTCTCGCCCAGGAACAGGGCGGCGAAGACCGCGACGAAAACGACGCTGAGCTTGTCGATCGGGGCCACCCGGGCCGCCTCGCCCAGCTTCAGGGCCCGGAAATAGCACAGCCATGACGCCCCGGTCGCAAGGCCGGAGAGGACGAGGAAAAGCCAGCCCCGCCCGCTGACCGCCGAGACTTGCCAAGCGCCGGTGGCGGCGACGATCAGCCCCGCCATCGCCACCACCACCAGGGTACGGATGAAGGTGGCGAGGTCGGGGTTCACCGCGCCGACGCCGAGCTTGGCGAGCACCGCCGTCAGGGCGGCAAAGCCCGCCGACAGCAGCGCCCAGAACAGCCATGATGTCGACACGCGCACCTCCCCGGTCCAGGCCCCCTTTATAGCGCCGGCACCGTCGCCTGCGCCACGCCCCCGGCCTCCAGCCAGGCGGCGGCGCGCAGCGCCACATCCTCGCGCCAGGGTGCGGCGATCAGCTGGACGCCGATGGGCAGCACGCCGTCGCCGGCGCCCGCCACCGGCACGGCGCAGACCGGCAGGCCGATCGCCGAAACCGGCTGGGTGAACAGGCCGAACATCGGCCGCACCGGCACCGTGCGGCCGCGCAATTCCATGGTCTTCTGCCCGACCTTGGGCGCGCACATGGGTGTCGCCGGGGCGATCAGCAGGTCGAAATCCCGGAACAGGGCCGCCGCCTGCCCGGCATACCAGCGCCGGACCTGATGCGCCCGGACCGCCCAGGCCGCCGGCAGCATGGCGCCGGCCAGGAAGCGGTCCCGGGTCTCGGGGTCGAAATCGTCCGCCCGCCGGCGCAGCCGGTCGAGATGGAAGGCGGCGCTTTCCGTATTGGTGATGATGAAGGCGGCGGCCCGGCCCTCGGCCGCCCCGGGCAGGTCCACCGTCCGGCCGGCGCCGAGCGCCCGGGCCACGGTCTCGACCGCGCGGCCGGCCGCCGGCAGCCCCGCGGTGTCGAAATGCCCGCCGAGCACGGCGATGCGCAGCCCCCCGATGCCGCGGTCGAGCCCGGGCAGCACCGGTTCGGCCGGGCGGTCGGCGCAGGCATGGTCGCCGGCATCGAAGCCCTGGAGCAGGTCATAGGCGAGCGCAAGATCCGTCGCCGTCCGGGCGAAGGGGCCCAGGTGGTCGAGACTGTCGCAGAAGGGAAAGCTGCGGCTGCGCGGCAGGCGGCCGTAGGTCGGCTTCAGGCCGAAGGTGCCGCACAGCGAACTCGGCACCCGGATCGAGCCATTGGTGTCGGAACCGAGCGAGATCGGCGCCATCCCGCCCCCGGTGGCGGCGCCGCAGCCGGACGACGAGCCGCCGGCCATATGATCCGGGTCGTGCGGGTTGCGGCAGGCGCCGTCATGGGCATTCTCGCCCGTGAAATCATAGGCATATTCGCCCATGTTCAGGGCGCCCAGGGGCACCGCATCCGCCGCCAGCAGGCGCTCGACCAGCACCGCGTCGCGGCTTGCCGGCGCCCGCTCGCGGTTGATCAGGCTGCCCGCCCGGGTCGGCAGGCCCATGAGATCGAACAGATTCTTGGCCGCGAAGGGCACACCGGCCAGCGGGCCCAGGGCCTCGCCCCGGCTGCGGCGGTCGTCGATCGCCCGGGCCGCGGCCAGCGCCCGCGCCGCCGTCACATCGGTATAGGCGTTGAGCACCGGATTGACCGCCGCGATACGGTCGAGGAAGGCGCTGGCGACGGCCGTCGCGGAAATGCGGCCGGAGCGGACATCGGCGGCCAGGGACGCGGCCGAAGCGAAGACATCGACCGTCACGGCGCCACCGGCACGAAGACGCCGTCGAGATCCAGGCTGTCGTCCTCGAGGGGGGCCGCCTCCAGCAGGGCAGCCATGTCGGCGGCAAGGCGGAGGAAGGTGGCCACCCCGGGCCGTTGTTCCGCCGTGATCGTCAGGCCGAGAACCGGGGCCTGGACATCGATATACGCATCAGGATCGAACGCCGCCATACCTGCTCCTCACCTTTTTCGACCTTGCTCGACCGCGACGACCGTTCTGCTTCACGGTCAAACCGAACGATGTTGAGCATCGGCCCCGTCAATGCCTGAAACCACATAGACAGTCATTCACCGGAAACGTCGGCCCCCACCACAGCACGAGCGATGCCGGAATGGCTACCATGTCCTGGCGTGGGCAACCGGGCGAAACCGCCTCGGGCAAACCGGCAATGATGACCCCGAGAAGCCGCACCATGCGTTGATATTAATTTTTCCCAACCCCTCTAATAGTGTACTGTCACCGCGGTATTCCGCCCTTAATGATCAAAAAGATTATACGCAATTCTCAGGTCCTCTTCCGTCCACCCCGTCCCGCCCCCCACCTTTAACTCCGAAATTTTCTCGATGAATTTCTGATAAATAGAATCAACTCTTAATTGTTTCATATCTATATATTTACAGTATTTCGCCATCTTATGAACTATAATAAATATAATATGATTTATATTTACAAAAACGATTTCATCGGAATGCCCAATGAATTTATCCGCCACTTCTTCTGAAATTTCCCACAAGTTATGAACTGAATAACGGCTACTATCGCCAAAAGATTCAAGATTCAAGGAAATATTTTCCGGCCAACACGAAATTACTTCTGAAAAATATTCAGAGAAAAATTTATTTACAGGAATTGCATTCGTCATTTTCTGATTCCTCTATCGGGCCAAATACCCTGAGGTTGGCATCTCCGGTTCCAAGATTTTCCGTCCTGCCATTTCTTCCCTCGCCCCCCCCCGGAACCAACAGCACCTCCCACATAAGTGCCAGCAGCGGCAAAACGCAACGTGCCGGCCGAAGCTGCTCCGGCCGGCACGATAATCGTCAGGCCCTGTTACTCGGCGGGTTCGGGCACCGCGTGGTGACCGCCGCCGACCTCGCTGGCCGAGGGTACCACCCGGCGGGCCGAGAGGGCCAGCGCCGCCGCGACCAGGAGATAGCCGACGACGATCGTCGAGCTTTGGCCGATGCCGATATGGTGGCTGTGCATGAAGCCGAAGAAGGACAGCGCCGCCGCCGCGATAGCGAAGAAGCTCGCCTTCATGAACTGGCGCTCGATGATGAAGACCGCGATCGCGCCCAGCATCAGCCCGCCCAGGATGGCGCCGCCGCCCAGCACTTCGAGCCCGTGATAGAGCACGCCGTTCATGCCGAGCTTGTCGCCCACCGCCGCCGCCGAGGTCCCGGCCGCGGCCAGCGCGCCGTCGATCTGCACCTTGGCCCAGTCGGCGAGATGGGGGGTGAGGGCGAGGACGATGGCCGGGGCATGGCTGCGCGGCGTTTCCTGGAACGCCTGGGAGCCGATCAGCATGCCGATATAAAGGAGGATGGGCGAGATCGCGACCACCGGCACCAGGGCCAGCAGCAGGGCGATGATGCCGAACCACGACAGCACGATCACCATCAGGCCGACCGCGGCCGAATAGCCGATGCGCCCGCCCATGGCCTTCCAGCCCGGATGGCCGATATAGACCGCATTGATGAAGGGATTGCCCATCAGGCAGCCGATCAGGCTGACCACGCCGTCCGCCGTCAGCACGCGGGTGGTCGGATAGGCGTCGCCCGCCACTTCCGCCGATTCCACATTGTCCATGGCCTCGACCAGGTCATAGATGCCGAAGGGAATGGCGGTGACCAGGATGATGCCGAGGAAATCGAAGCCGCTGAAGACGTGATCGAAGGCCGGGATCGGGATCGAGAAGCCGAAGCTGGACAGCGCGCCGACCACGCCCTCGCCCGACAATCCGCCGAAGTTGAAGCCGAAAAGATTGGAGCCCCAGGCGATCAGCATGCCGACGGCGATGGCGATCAGGCCGGCGGGAATGCCGCGCGGGTATTTCAGCCCGCCGAACCAGGCCATCAGGATGACCGAGAAACAGGCAAGGCCGATCACCGGATTCATGAACATCTCGAGCGCCGGCTTCATCGAGATGAAGGTGACCGAAACGCCGGCCAGGGTGCCCAGCAGCGCCGCCCGGGGCGTGATCTTGCGGATATAGGGCGCGACGAAGCCGCCGACCATGAGCACGAAACTCTGGACGAAGACCCAGGTCAGGCCCGCTTCCCAGCCCTTGATCGGATCGCCGGTCGAAATGCTGATCGGCAGCATGATGACGAAGGTGACGACGAACATATGGGGCACCGAAATGCCCGACGGCAGGGCGCAGACATCGGTCCGCCCCGTCTTCTGCGCCAGCTTGTAGGCCAGCCAGGCGTAATAGCCGGTCGACAGGCACATCATCAGGCCCATGGCGGGCAGGATGCGGCCGAAGACGATGTCGTCCGGCATCTTCAGCACGAAGCGCAACAGGCCGGTCAGCACCAGCATGTTGACGAGGATATTGGTCCCGAACCCGAAGAAGGCGTTGTAGTCGCCCGGGGTCCATATCTTAGGCTTGGTAAGCGCCGTCATCTCCCTACCCCCTGCCCTATTCCGCCGCCGAGGCGACGGATGGCTCGAGCGCCGCCGCCACCTTGGCGGAGTCGGTCACCCAGCCGAAAATGCCCCCTTGCGCCTTCACCATGCGCAGGGCCACCTCGTGGAATTCCGGGAAATAGGAGCCGCAGGCATCGCCGACCGCGATGCAGCGATAGCCCCGGTCGTTGCCCTCGCGGATCGTCGTGTGGACGCAGACTTCCGTGGTGACGCCGCAGACCAGCAGCGTGTCGATCCCCCGGTTGGCCAGCACGAGGCCGAGGTCGGTGGCGAAGAAGGCGCCCTTGCCCGGCTTGTCGATCACCACCTCGCCCGCGATCGGGTAAAGCTCGGGGATGATGTCCTGGCCCGGCTCGCCCCGGATCAGGATCCGGCCCATGGGGCCGGGGGCGCCGATCCGATGGCTCGGGCTGCCGCGGTTCACCTTGGCCGGCGGGGCGTCCGACAGGTCGGGGCGATGGCCCTCGCGGGTATGGATCACCAGCATGCCGGCGGCCCGCGCCGCGGCCAGCAGCACCTTCGCCGGCGGGACCGCCTTCGCCAGCAGGGAAACGTCATTGCCCAGGGTCTCGCCGAAGCCGCCCGGCTCCAGGAAATCGCGCTGCATGTCGATGATGACCAGCGCCGTCCGGCCGGTCTCCAGGCCGATCGGTTGAGGTTCCGCCTCGATGACGATTGTCGTCATGCCTGCCCCCGCAGTTATTTCGCCTTGTATGCAATGCAAAAGGCAGACCAAACCCGGGGAATCGTATGCAACCGCCATAACCAATTGATTATAAATAAAATTTACCGTTCACGCGGGGCCCGCGGATTTTTCCGCACGCGCGAGATTGCCTAATTTATCGCCATGTATACAATTTATGACCACCAGCGCCCCTTTTTCCGCCATCGAGCCGGAGCCCGAGCATGACCATCGCCATCGACCACCCGGAGGCCGTCGCCGCCATCACCGCCGCCTTCGACGCCTACGAGCGCGCCCTGATGGCCAATGACGTGGCCACGCTGGGCGCCTTCTTCTGGACCGATCCCCGGGTGCTGCGCTACGGGCCGACCGAGAACCTCTATGGGCCGGAGGCGATCGCCGGCTATCGCGCCGCCCGCGACGTCGCCGATATCGCCCGCACGCTGGAAAACACGCGCATCCTGGCGCTTGGTCCCGATGCCGGCGTCGCCACGACCGAATACACCCGGCTCAAATCCGGCCGGCGCGGGCGCCAGACCCAGGTCTGGGCGCAACTGCCGGAGGGTTGGCGCATCGTCTCCGCCCATGTGAGCCTGCTCGACTGATCCTGCCGGCAGTTGAACCGGCGGCGATTTCCCGGTCTATTGTGCCCCGGCGACGGATGAACGCGGGGGCTGGGATTGCCGCAAGTCATGAGATCGAGTGGGGCCGGGTCCCGGTATCGCGCGGCGGCCGCCCTGCTGCTTGCCGGCCTTGCCGCGGCCTGCGACCTCGAAGCGGAATTCGCGCCGCCGGCGGCGGTGACCACGGCCGCGCCCGCCCCGCCCGCACTGCCGGAAAATCCGCCGCCCGGAAGCCCCTTGCTCGACCCGGGGCCGAGCCCGCTGCTCGCCGGCCCGGCGGTCGATGATGCCCCCGCGGCGATGACCTGGGGGGCACCGCCCTTGACGCTGAGGCCCGGCTCCCTCGCCCTGTCCGCCCCGGTCAAGGCGATCGCCCGCGACGAGCATGGCGCCGAGACCGCACCGGCCGGCAGCGCCCAATTGCCCTTCGGCATCGGCTTCTCGCTGTTGCCGACCGGGCAGGCGATGATGGGCGTCGCCTGCGGCGACCAGGTGGGCGGCGTCCTCACCCTTACCCCCGGCGCGGCGGCGCCCCGCCGGCTGCGGGTCGCCTGCCCGGATTTCATCACCGCCAACGTGCGCTTCAGCAATCGGATCGAGCTTCTGGCCCGGCAGGATTCGATCGACGGCGTCCTGGTCCTGACCTTCGAGGAGAGGCGCGAATTGCGCCTCTATCGCGACGGCGCCTATGCCAATACGACCTTCAGCCGGACCGTCGGCCATGCCCGGATCACCGGCGGGGCGGCGGGATGCAGCGTCCGGTCCCTCGACGGGTTCAGCTACCGCGTCCTCTACAAGCCGGGCCTCGAGGTGATGGAAGAAACCCTGAAGACGGTCGATCCCGGAAAGGCGGCGGCATGCAGATACAACAGCGCGCAGGGCTGATCGCCACCCTCCTGCTGGCCGTGGCCGGGTCGGCCGCGCCGGCCGGCGCCGAGGAGATGAAGGATTGCCGGTTCGCCGCCCCGGCGCCGGCCAATGCCTGTGTCCTGGCGGCACAGCAAAAGGCCCAATGCAGCGCCGGCATGGCCCAGGTGACCCTGACCTTCGGGCCGGAAGTCGCGCATGTGCTGTCGGAATGCGTCCGCTGCAACGCGGTCTATCTGGCCAGCGTCTGCCGCCAGACGGCGGTCGAGGCCGATTGGCCGGTTCCCGGCCTGCCGCCGGTGCCCGGCCTCCCCTTCGCCGCGGCCCTGGCCCCGCCGCCCGGGCTCGACTATGCCGGCCGCACCCCGGCACCCGCGGCCGCCCCTCTCCCGGCCGTTGCCCCGGCCCTGCCCTTCTCCGCGCCCCCCACGGCATCGCCCCCCGCCCCCGAACCGCCGCCGGCAGCGGCGGACAGTGCCGGGAGCGAGCCCGACTTCTTCGACGAACTCTTCGGTTTCTGAGCCCGCCGTGGCCCCAAGAAAAAAGCCCGGGACGTCGCCGTCCCGGGCTTTTTGCTGATCGTCGCCGCCGGCGTCAGGCGGCGTTGGTCGAATCGACGGCCGGCGGGTTGCCGGCTTCGATCGCGGCCAGTTCCTTGTCGCGGCTGTGGGCCACTTCCTTCAGGCGGTTCATCATGGCGCCGGTACCCGCCGGGATCAGGCGGCCGACGATGACGTTTTCCTTCAGGCCCACGAGGCTGTCGACCTTGCCGGCGGTCGCCGCCTCGGTCAGCACGCGGGTGGTTTCCTGGAAGGACGCCGCCGAGATGAAGGAGCGGGTCTGCAGCGAAGCCTTGGTGATGCCCTGGAGCACCGGGCTGCCGGTCGCCGGGCGCAGGCCCAGCTTGATCGTCCGCAGGTTCTCTTCCTCGAACTCGGCCCGGTCCACCTGCTCGCCCTGGAGGAAGGTGGTCGCGCCCGAGTCCTCGATCTCGACCTTCTGCAGCATCTGGCGAACGATCACCTCGATGTGCTTGTCGTTGATCTTCACGCCCTGGAGACGATAGACGTCCTGGATCTCGTTCACGAGGTAACGGGCCAGGGCCTCGACGCCCATGACCTTCAGGATGTCGTGCGGCGCCGGGTTGCCGTCCAGCAGGTAGTCGCCCTTCTGGATGATGTCGCCTTCCTGAACGGCAATATGCTTGCCCTTCGGGATCAGGTACTCCTGCGGTTCCGCCAGGTCGCCTTCCAGCGGCTGGAGGATCAGGCGGCGCTTGTTCTTGTAGTCCTTGCCGAACTCGACCCGGCCCGAACGTTCCGCGATGATCGCATGGTCCTTCGGACGGCGCGCCTCGAAAAGCTCGGCGACGCGCGGCAGACCACCGGTGATGTCGCGGGTCTTGGCCGATTCCAGCGGGATACGGGCCAGCACGTCGCCGCCGTTGATCTTGCCGCCGTCCTCGACCGAGAGAATGGCGCCGGCGGCCAGGAAGTAGCGCACTTCCGTGCCGTTCGGCTGCAGGATCGGGTTGCCGCGCTCGTCGCGCAGGCCGATACGCGGGCGCAGGTCGCCGGCCTTCGGCTGGCCGCGCCAGTCGATGACTTCCTTGTTGGCGATGCCGGTCGCTTCGTCCATGACCTCGCGCATCGAGACACCCTCGACGAGGTCCATGAACGCCGCGTAACCCTCGCGTTCCGAGATGATGGGCAGGGTCCGGGGATCCCATTCCACCAGCTTGGCGCCCTTGGTCACGCTCTGGCCGTCGTCGAAGAACAGGCGGGCGCCGTAGGGGACGCGGTGACGCGCACGCTCGCGGCCGTTGCCGTCGATCAGGACGAGCTCGCAGTTGCGGCTCATCACGATCATGCGGCCCGAGCTGTCGACCACGATGTGACGGTTGTTGATCTTGATCGTGCCGTCGACCGTGGCTTCGACGCTGTTCTTTTCCGAGAACTGCGCGGCGCCGCCGATGTGGAAGGTGCGCATGGTGAGCTGGGTGCCCGGCTCGCCGATCGACTGGGCGGCGATGACGCCCACCGCCTCGCCCATGTTGACCGAGGTGCCGCGGGCCAGGTCACGGCCATAGCACTTGGCGCAGGCGCCGCCCTCGGCCTCGCAGGTGAGCACCGAGCGGATCAGCACCGACTGCACGCCGGCCTTGGAAACGCGCTCGACGTCGTCCTCGAGGATCATCTCGCCGGCGGCGACGATCAGCGCCGAGGTCGAGGGATCGACCACGTCGATCGCCGCGGTCCGGCCCAGGATACGGTCGCCCAGCGGCTCGATGACGTCGCCGCCCTCGACCACTTCGGTCACGGTCAGGCCGTTCGAGGTGCCGCAATCGTCGATGACGATGATGCAGTCCTGCGCCACGTCGACCAGGCGGCGGGTGAGATAGCCCGAGTTCGCGGTCTTCAGCGCCGTATCCGCCAGGCCCTTGCGGGCGCCGTGGGTCGAGTTGAAGTATTCGAGAACCGAGAGGCCTTCCTTGAAGTTCGAGATGATCGGCGTCTCGATGATTTCGCCCGACGGCTTGGCCATCAGGCCGCGCATGCCGGCCAGCTGCTTCATCTGGGCGGCCGAGCCGCGGGCGCCGGAATGGGCCATCATGTAGATCGAGTTGATCGGCTTGGCGCGGCCGGTCTTGTCGTCCATCACGACCGACGAGATTTCCTTCATCATCTCGTCCGCGACCTTGTCGGTGCACTGGGCCCAGGCGTCGATGACCTTGTTGTACTTCTCGCCCTGGGTGATCAGGCCGTCGAGATACTGCTGCTCGTATTCCTTGGCCTGTTCCTGGGTCGCGGCGACCAGCGCATCCTTCGCCTTCGGGATGACCATGTCGTCCTTGCCGAAGGAAATGCCGGCGCGGCAGGCGCGGTTGAAACCGAGTGCCATCAGGCGGTCGGCGAAGATCACCGTCTCCTTCTGGCCGCAGTGACGGTAGACCGTGTCGATGACGGTCGAGACGTCCTTCTTGGTCAGCAGCTTGTTGATCATGCTGAACGGCACGTTCGGGTGCCGCGGCAGGATCTCGGACAGCAGCATGCGGCCCGGCGTGGTCTCCACGCGGACGACGATCGGGTTGCCCTCGCTGTCGACCGTATGCAGGCGCGAGCGGATCTTGGTGTGCAGGGTGGCGGCACCCGAATCCAGCGCCGCCTGGATTTCGTTGATATTGGTGAAGGCCATGCCCTCGCCCGGCTCGTTCGGGCGTTCCATCGTCAGGTAATAGATACCGAGGACGATATCCTGCGACGGCACGATGATCGGCTTGCCGTTGGCGGGGCTGAGGATGTTGTTGGTCGACATCATCAGCACGCGCGCTTCGAGCTGGGCTTCCAGCGACAGCGGCACATGGACCGCCATCTGGTCGCCGTCGAAGTCGGCGTTGAAGGCGGCGCAGACCAGCGGGTGCAGCTGGATCGCCTTGCCTTCGATCAGCGTCGGCTCGAAGGCCTGGATACCCAGGCGGTGCAGGGTCGGCGCGCGGTTCAGCATCACCGGATGTTCGCGGATCACCTCTTCGAGGATGTCCCAGACCTCCGGCCGCTCCTTCTCCACCATCTTCTTCGCCATCTTGATGGTGGTGGCGATGCCCTTCAGGTCGAGCTTGGCGTAGATGAAGGGCTTGAACAGCTCAAGCGCCATCTTCTTCGGCAGGCCGCATTGATGCAGCTTCAGTTCGGGGCCCACGGTGATCACCGAACGGCCCGAATAGTCGACGCGCTTGCCGAGCAGGTTCTGGCGGAACCGGCCCTGCTTGCCCTTCAGCATGTCGGAGATCGACTTCAGCGGCCGCTTGTTGGCGCCCGTGATCACCCGGCCGCGGCGGCCGTTGTCGAACAGGGCGTCCACCGCTTCCTGGAGCATGCGCTTTTCGTTGCGGACGATGATGTCCGGCGCACGCAGTTCGATCAGGCGCTTCAGGCGGTTGTTGCGGTTGATGACGCGGCGGTAGAGGTCGTTCAGGTCGGAGGTCGCGAAACGGCCGCCGTCCAGGGGGACGAGCGGGCGCAGTTCCGGCGGGATCACCGGAACCACGGTCAGGATCATCCATTCCGGGCGGTTGCCGCTCTCGATGAAGCTCTCGACCAGCTTCAGGCGCTTCACGATCTTCTTCGGCTTGGCTTCCGAGGTGGTCGTGGCCAGTTCCTGCCGCAGTTCGTCGCGCTCGCCCTCGAGGTCGAGCTTTTCCAGCATCTTGCGGATCGCCTCGGCGCCGATGCCGGCCTCGAAGCTGTCCTCGCCGTATTCGTCCTGGGCGCGGATATAGTCTTCCTCGGTCAGCAGCTGGTTACGCTTCAGCGCGGTCAGGCCCGGCTCGGTAACCACATACATCTCGAAATAGAGGATGCGCTCGAGGTCCTTCAGGGTCATGTCGAGCAGCAGGCCGATGCGCGACGGCAGCGACTTCAGGAACCAGATATGGGCGACCGGCGAGGCCAGCTCGATATGGCCCATGCGCTCGCGCCGGACCTTCGAGAGCGTGACTTCGACGCCGCACTTCTCGCAGGTGATGCCGCGATACTTCATGCGCTTGTACTTGCCGCACAGGCACTCGTAGTCCTTGATCGGCCCGAAGATCTTGGCGCAGAACAAACCGTCGCGTTCCGGCTTGAAGGTCCGGTAGTTGATGGTTTCCGGCTTCTTGATCTCGCCATGCGACCAGGCGCGGATCTTGTCCGGCGAGGCGATCGAGATCTTGATCTGATCGAAGGCCTGGGTGCCGGGGGCATGCCCGAAAAGGGCCATAACCTCTTGGTTCATCACTCTGCTCCCTCAGGCGGCGCGGGCGTCCCCGCGCACGCTCGGTTGCGAAAAATCATGGTCGACGAATGGGGCGCGAGCAAGGCCGCGGCTTACGCCGCGTCCTTGCCGCCCATGTCGACATTCAGGCCCAGCGAGCGCATTTCCATGACGAGAACGTTGAAGGATTCCGGAATACCGGCCTCGAAATTGTCCTCGCCGCGCACGATCGCCTCATAGACCTTGGTGCGGCCGGCGACGTCGTCCGACTTCACCGTCAGCATTTCCTGGAGCGTATAGGCGGCGCCATAAGCCTGGAGCGCCCACACTTCCATTTCGCCGAAGCGCTGGCCGCCGAACTGGGCCTTGCCGCCCAGCGGCTGCTGGGTGACCAGGCTGTAGGGGCCGATCGACCGGGCGTGGATCTTGTCGTCCACGAGGTGGTGCAGCTTCAGCATGTAGATGTAGCCGACGGTGACCTTGCGGTCGAACGCCTCGCCCGTGCGGCCGTCGAGCAGCGTGCTCTGGCCCGAGGTCGCGAAACCCGCCCGTTCCAGGTAATGCTCGATATCCGAGGGCTGGGCGCCGTCGAACACCGGGGTCGCCATGGGCACGCCGCGGCGCAGGTTGTCCGCCATCTCGAGCAGCTGGCCGTCCTCGAGCGGTTCGATCTTCTCGGCGTATTCCGCCGCCGAATAGATCGCCCGCAACTTGTCGCGCAGCGCGTTGGCTTCCTGGTTGCCGCGGCGGATCTTGTCCGCCACCTCGCCGATCTGGCGGCCGAGACCGGCCGCGGCCCAGCCGAGGTGGGTTTCCAGGATCTGCCCGACGTTCATGCGCGACGGCACGCCCAGCGGGTTCAGCACGATGTCGACATTGGTGCCGTCTTCGAGGTAGGGCATGTCCTCGCGCGGCATGATGCGCGAGATCACGCCCTTGTTGCCGTGACGGCCGGCCATCTTGTCGCCGGGCTGGAGCTTGCGCTTCACCGCGACGAAGACCTTGACCATCTTCATCACGCCGGGCTGCAGCTCGTCGCCGCGCTGCAGCTTCTCGACCTTGTCCTCGAAGCGCTTCTGCAGGCGGTCCTTCGCCTCGTCGAAATGCTTCTTCAGGGCTTCGACGTCGTGGTTGGCCTGCTCGTCGCCCTTGATGGCGATCTGCCACCACTGGCCCTTGGTCAGCTCGCCGAGGCCCGCCTCATCGACGACCACGCCCGAGCGCATGCCCTTCGGGCCCGAGGCCACGGTCTTGCCCGCGAGCAGCCCCTTCAGGCGACCGTAGACGTTACGCTCGAGGATCGCGAGTTCGTCGTCGCGGTCCTTGGCCAGGGTCTCGATCTGCTCGCGTTCGATCGCCAGGGCGCGCTCGTCCTTGTCGACGCCGTGGCGGTTGAACACGCGGACCTCGACCACCGTGCCGGCGACGCCCGGCGGCAGGCGCAGCGAGGTATCGCGCACGTCCGACGCCTTTTCGCCGAAGATGGCGCGCAGCAGCTTTTCTTCCGGGGTCATCGGGCTTTCGCCCTTCGGCGTCACCTTGCCGACCAGGATGTCGCCCGGCTTCACCTCGGCGCCGATGTAGACGATGCCCGCCTCGTCGAGGTTCTTCAGGCCTTCTTCACCGATGTTCGGGATGTCGCGGGTGATTTCCTCGGGCCCGAGCTTGGTGTCGCGGGCCATCACTTCGAATTCCTCGATGTGGATCGAGGTGAAGACGTCTTCCGACACGATCCGTTCCGAGATCAGGATCGAATCTTCGAAGTTGTAGCCGTTCCACGGCATGAAGGCGACGAGGACGTTCCGGCCGAGCGCCAGTTCGCCCAGTTCGGTCGACGGGCCGTCGGCGATGATGTCGCCGCGGTTCACCCGGTCGCCCACCTTCACCAGCGGGCGCTGGGTGATGCAGGTGTTCTGGTTCGAGCGCTGGAACTTCGACAGGCGATAGATGTCGACGCCGGACGCCGCCGGATCGGTTTCCTCGGTCGCCCGCACCACGATGCGGGTACCGTCGATCTGGTCGACCACGCCCGGGCGGCGGGCGACGATGGTGACGCCGGAATCGCGCGCCACCGTCGCTTCCATGCCGGTGCCGACCAGGGGCGCTTCCGCCTTGATCAGCGGCACGGCCTGGCGCTGCATGTTCGAGCCCATGAGCGCGCGGTTCGCGTCGTCGTTCTCGAGGAACGGGATCAGCGCCGCGGCGACCGAGACGAGTTGCTTCGGCGAGACGTCCATCAGCTGGATCGACGTCGGCAGGCGCATTTCGAATTCGCCCGCCTCGCGGCAGGAGACCAGATCCGCGGTGAAGCGGCCTTCGGCATCGAGTTCGGCGTTGGCCTGGGCGATCGTGTACTTGCCCTCCTCCATCGCCGAGAGATAGACGACCTCGTTGGTCACCTTGTTGTCCACCACCTTGCGGTAGGGGGTCTCGATGAAACCGTACTGGTTCACGCGGGCATAGGTCGCGAGCGAGTTGATCAGGCCGATGTTCGGGCCTTCCGGCGTCTCGATCGGGCAGATGCGGCCGTAATGCGTCGGGTGCACGTCGCGCACCTCGAAGCCCGCGCGCTCGCGGGTCAGACCGCCCGGGCCAAGGGCCGAGAGACGGCGCTTGTGGGTGATCTCCGACAGCGGATTGGTCTGGTCCATGAACTGCGACAGCTGCGACGAGCCGAAGAATTCACGCACCGCCGCCGCCGCCGGCTTCGCGTTGATCAGGTCGTGCGGCATCACGGTCGCGATCTCGACCGAGGACATGCGCTCGCGGATCGCGCGTTCCATGCGCAGCAGGCCGATGCGGTACTGGTTCTCCATCAGCTCGCCGACCGAGCGGACGCGGCGGTTGCCCAGGTGGTCGATGTCGTCGATCTCGCCGCGGCCGTCCTTCAGTTCGACCAGGGTCTTGATGACGGCAAGGATATCCTCCTTGCGCAGGGTGCGCTGGGTGTCCGGCGTCTCCAGGTTCAGGCGCGAGTTCATCTTCACCCGGCCGACGGCCGAGAGGTCGTAACGCTCCTCGTCGAACAGCAGGCCCTGGAACAGCGCCGAGGCGGTCTCCAGGGTCGGCGGCTCGCCCGGGCGCATGACGCGATAGATCTCGATCAGCGCCTGCTCGTAGGACTGGCTCTTGTCCGCCATCATGGTGTTGCGGACATAGGGCCCGACCGTAACATGGTCGATATCGAGCGCCTGGAATTCGTCGACGCCCGAGTCCTCCAGCAGCTTTACCGCCGCCTCGGTCAGTTCCTCGCCGGCCTCGATCAGGATCTCGCCGGTCTCCTCGTTGACCATGTCATAGGCCGCGTAACGGCCGACGAGGTCGGACGACGACACGAAGAGTTCCTCGACGCCTTCCTCGCGCAGCTTCTTCGCCATGCGCGGGGTCACCTTGGTGCCCGCCGCGACGACGACGCTGCCGGTCTTGGCGTCGATCAGGTCGACGAGCGGCTTCACGCCGCGCAGGCGCTCCGGCTCGAACGGGGTGCGCCACTGGCCCTGGCCAGCGCTGCCCGAACGACGGAACACGAGGGTGCGGTAGAAGTGATTGAGGATTTCCTCGGCGGTCAGGCCGAGGGCGAAGAGCAGCGTCGTCACCGGCAGCTTGCGGCGGCGGTCGATGCGGACATGGACGATGTCCTTGGCGTCGAACTCGAAGTCGAGCCAGGAACCGCGATAGGGAATGACCCGGGCGGCGAAGAGATACTTGCCGCTCGAATGGGTCTTGCCGCGGTCGTGGTCGAAGAAGACGCCCGGCGAGCGGTGCATCTGCGAGACGATGACGCGCTCGGTGCCGTTGACGATGAAGGTGCCGTTCGCCGTCATCAGGGGCATGTCGCCCATGTAGACGTCCTGCTCCTTGATGTCGAGCACGGACTTGGCGCCGGTATCCTCGTCGGTTTCGAAGACGATCAGGCGCAGCGTCACCTTCAAGGGCGCGGCGAAGGTCATGCCGCGCTGCTGGCATTCTTCGACGTCGTATTTCGGGTGTTCGAATTCGTATTTCACGAACTCGAGATGGGCGTTCTCGGAAAAGTCCTTGATCGGGAAGACCGACTTGAACACCCCCTGGATGCCCGTATCGGTCCGCTTCTCGGCCGGGATATCGATCTGCAGGAACTGATCGTAGCTCGACTTCTGAACTTCGATCAGGTTCGGCATGGTCGTCACTTCGGGAATACGCCCGAAGGACTTACGGACCCGCTTGCGGCCGGTGAAGGAAATCGCCATGGGACCCTCGCGACAACGTCTTTCCTGCGCTTGCCTATTGGATGCGGGGCCGCGCGCAGCCTCTACCCCGTCACCGCCCGTCCGGGCCGGCCTCCCCCGTCGGGGAGAGGAACCGGGGGCGGCACCTGTCCGCCCCCGGCACAACCGACGTCGCTAAATTACTTAACGACGACCTTGGCGCCGGCCGATTCGATCTGCGCCTTGATCTTGGCGGCTTCGTCCTTGGAGACGCCCGCCTTGACTTCCTTCGGAGCCGCTTCGACCAGGTCCTTGGCTTCCTTGAGGCCGAGGCCGGTGACCGCGCGGACTTCCTTGATCACGTTGATCTTCTTGTCGCCGGCTTCCTGCAGGATGACGGTGAATTCGGTCTGCTCTTCGACCGGGGCGGCGGCAGCGGCCGGGCCGGCAGCGGCAGCGACGGCGACCGGCGCGGCGGCGGAGACGCCCCACTTCTCTTCGAGCAGCTTCGACAGTTCGGCGGCCTCGATGACGGTGAGGGCCGAGAGTTCTTCAACGATACGGGCCAGATCAGCCATTTTGATACGTCCTTTTCAACAACTGGATTGGGTTGGTCAGGGGGCTCACGCCGCCTGCTCTTCGTCTTTCTTGGCATAGGCCGCCAGCACGCGGGCGACCTGACCGCCGGGAGCCTGGAGCACCGAAGCGATGCGCTGGGCCGGGGTCTGGATGATGCCGAGAACCTTGGCACGGAGTTCGTCCAGCGACGGCAGGGTCGCGAGGGCCTTGATCCCCTCGACGTCCAGCTGCGTGCCGCCCATGACGCCGCCCTTCAGAACGAATTTGTCGTTCTTCTTGGCGAATTCGACCGCCACCTTCGCCGCGGCGACGGGGTCGGTCGAATAGGCGATGGCGGTCGGACCCTTGAGCAGGTCCGCGATGCCTTCGAACTTCGTACCTTGGAGAGCAAGCTTGGTGAGCCGGTTCTTGGAAACCTTGAAGCTGGCACCGGCAGCGCGCATCTGGCGGCGGAGATCGGTGATCTCCGAGACCCGAAGCCCGCTGTAGTGACCGACGACCACCAGGGAAGTCTCGCTGAAGACTTCCGAGAGGGTCGCGACCAGCTCCTTCTTTGCGGCTCTGTCCACCTTGTTACTCCCGAGTTACCCGAAACCCACCATGGGCTTCGGGCCGTTTCTGCCAGAACCGCAGGAAATCCCGCGGTCCGTGACACCTGTCCCGAGAAAGACCCAATCACAGCCCCGGATTACGGTCCGGGCCCGAATTCGGACTACTCCCGTCTATGCTGGCGGATATTAAGCACCCAGGGCAGGAACCCAGGGCGCACCAGCAGTCTCGGACAGGGCGGCGACCCGTTGCCGGGCCGCCTCCTTCCGGCCTCGCGGCCGGAAACCCAATGGTCCCCGGCGGAAGGCCGGAAACCGAGAAAGTCCCCCGGCCCTGCGGCCGGGAGACCTTCGATGCTCAGCAGGCAGAAGCGCGGTCAGCTGACAACCGACGACACTTCGACCTTGACGCCCGGGCCCATGGTCGAGGACACCGCCACCTTCTTCAGGTAGGTGCCCTTGGCGCCCGACGGCTTCGCGCGCGACACGGCGTCGACGAAAGCCTTGATGTTCTCTTCCAGCGCCTGCGGCGAGAAGCTCGCCTTGCCGACGCCGGCCTGCAGGACGCCGGCCTTCTCGACGCGGAACTCGACCTGGCCGCCCTTGGCCGCCTTCACCGCTTCGGCGACATTGGCGGTCACGGTGCCGAGCTTCGGGTTCGGCATCAGGCCGCGCGGGCCGAGCACCTTGCCGAGCTTGCCGACCACGACCATCATGTCCGGGGTCGCGATGCAGCGGTCGAAGTTGATGTTGCCGGCCTGGACCTCGGCGGCCAGATCGTCGGCGCCGACGATGTCGGCACCGGCGGCCTTGGCGGCCTCGGCCTTGTCGCCCTTGGCGAAGACGGCGACGCGGACGGTCTTGCCCGTGCCGTTCGGCAGGGTGACGACGCCGCGCACCATCTGGTCGGCGTGACGCGGGTCTACGCCGAGGTTGAGGGCAACCTCGATGGTCTCGTCGAACTTCGCCTTGGCGCGTTCCTGGACCATCTTCACCGCTTCCGTCAGCGGATAATTCTTCGTGCGGTCAATGCCTTCGGCGGCCTGACGCAGACGCTTTCCGACAGCAGCCATGGGATTACTCCTTCACCTGGAGGCCCATCGAACGGGCGGAGCCGGCGATCTGGCGGGCAACGGCGTCGACGTCGTTGGAATTCGAGTCCTTGATCTTGATGGCGGCGATCTCGTTGATCTGCGCCATGGTGATCGAGCCGACGGTGCCACGACCCGGCGTGGTCGAACCCTTGTTCAGGTTCGCCGCCTTCTTCAGGTAGAAGGTCACCGGCGGGGTCTTGGTCACGAAGGTGAACGACTTGTCCGAATAGACCGTGATCACCACCGGGATCGGAATCCCCTTCTCGAGGCTGGCCGTCGCCGCGTTGAACTCCTTGCAGAAGCCCATGATGTTGACGCCGCGCTGACCCAGCGCCGGGCCGATCGGCGGCGAAGGATTGGCGGCGCCAGCCTTCACCTGCAACTTGATATAACCGTCAATCTTCTTTGCCATGACATCCCTCCTGGCCGACCCTCAGAGCCTGAGAGCGGCCGGTTGATCCGGGAGGTTGTGGGTACGGCCCCTGGTGGACTTCTCCAGGTCGGCCTCCCGCACCGGTTTTTCCGCCACCCGATGGTGCCGGAAAGACCCCTCGCCACCCGGCTCGCGCCGGGCACTTACTTTCCCCCGACCGTTGCCGGCCGGGGCACCTCAAGCGCCGTCGGGATGCCTTCGCATCCCTTCGCTTCCGCCGCCTTCGCGGCGCGGCCGCGCTTGCGGCCGTTCCCTGCGCCGGGCCATGCCCGCCGCGAGGCTCCTCAGATCTTCTCGACCTGGGAGAATTCCAGCTCGACCGGGGTCGCCCGGCCGAAGATCGAAACCGCCACCTTCAGGCGGGCGCGCTCGTGGTCCACGTCCTCGACGACACCGTTGAACGAGGTGAAGGGGCCGTCGGCCACCCGCACCTGCTCGCCGATCTCGTAGGTGATCGTGCTCTTCGGCCGCTCGATGCCTTCCTGCACCTGATGCAGGATATGCTGCGCCTCACGCTCGGAAATCGGCGTCGGCTTGCCGGCGGGGCCAAGGAAACCCGTCACCTTCGCGGTGTTCTTGATCAGGTGGTAGCCCTGATCGCTCATCTGCATCTTCACCAGGACGTAGCCGGGATAGAACTTCCGTTCCGCCGACACTTTCTGGCCCCGGCGGACCTCGACCACTTCTTCGGTCGGGACCAGGACTTCCAGGATCTGATCCTGCATGCCGTGCTGCTCGGACTGCTCGCGGATCGACGCCGCCACCTTCTTCTCGAAGCCGGAATAGGCGTGGACGATGTACCAGCGCGCGGTCATGGCTTACGCTCCAAGGCCAAGGAGGAATTCGACGGCCTTCGAGAGGCCGATATCGACCACCAGGAAGAACAGCGACGCCACCACCACCATGATGAAGACCATCAGGGTCGTGATGCCCGTCTCCTTGCGCGACGGCCAGGTGACCTTGGAAACCTCCTGGCGCACCTGGCGGGCAAATTCGATCGGACTCGGCTTGCTCATGCCCTGTCACTCACCCCTGACTGGGCCGCCATCGCCGGCGCGACACATATCGACGCCGGCAACGACCGCCTGGTTTTTCAACGAGCCCAGGGCCGAGGCGTGGTTCCCCGCGCCCGGCCCTTTGCCCATCAACCTACTCTACCCGTCTTGTTGCCGCCTCCATCGGGAAGTGGCAGGAGTGGAGGGGCTCGAACCCCCAGCCCCCGGTTTTGGAGACCGGTGCTCTACCAATTGAGCTACACTCCTGTAGCCCGGACGGGAAACTCGAACCTTACTTCACGATCGAAGCGACGACGCCGGCACCGACGGTGCGGCCGCCTTCGCGGATCGCGAAGCGAAGACCTTCGTCCATGGCGATCGGCGCAATCAGCTCGACCGTCATCGCGACATTGTCGCCCGGCATCACCATCTCCACGCCTTCCGGCAGGGTCACCACGCCGGTCACGTCCGTCGTGCGGAAGTAGAACTGCGGGCGGTAGTTGGTGAAGAACGGGGTGTGGCGGCCGCCTTCTTCCTTCGTCAGGATGTAGGCTTCGGCCTTGAACTGGGTGTGCGGCGTGATCGAGCCCGGCTTCGCCAGGACCTGACCGCGCTCCACGTCGTCGCGGCCGACACCGCGCAGCAGCGCGCCGATGTTGTCGCCCGCCTCGCCCTGGTCCAGCAGCTTGCGGAACATTTCAACGCCGGTCACGGTCGTCTTCTTCGTCGCCTTCAGGCCGACGATCTCGATTTCCTCGCCGACCTTCACGATCCCGCGCTCAACACGGCCGGTCACCACGGTGCCGCGGCCGGAGATCGAGAACACGTCTTCGATCGGCATCAGGAACGGACGGTCCTTCGGGCGCTCCGGCTGCGGGATATAGGCATCAACCGCCGCCATCAGCTCCAGGATCGCTTCACGGCCCAGCTTCTTGTCCGAGTCGTTCAGCGCGCACAGGGCCGAGCCCTTCACCACCGGAATGTCGTCCCCGGGGAAGTCGTAGGACGACAGCAGCTCGCGCACTTCCAGCTCGACCAGATCCAGCAGTTCCGGATCGTCGACCATGTCGCACTTGTTCAGGAACACCACCAGCGACGGCACGCCGACCTGGCGCGCCAGCAGGATGTGCTCGCGGGTCTGCGGCATCGGGCCGTCGGCCGCCGAGACCACCAGGATCGCGCCGTCCATCTGGGCGGCACCGGTGATCATGTTCTTCACATAGTCGGCGTGCCCGGGGCAGTCGACGTGCGCATAGTGCCGGTTCGTGGTCTCGTATTCGACGTGCGCCGTCGAAATCGTGATGCCACGGGCCCGCTCTTCAGGCGCCTTGTCGATCTGGTCGTACGCCGTGAACGTCGCGCCGCCGGACTCGGCCAGGATCTTGGTGATCGCCGCCGTCAGCGACGTCTTGCCATGATCGACGTGACCGATCGTACCGATGTTGCAGTGCGGCTTCGTCCGCTTGAAACTTTCCTTGGCCATTTCTGCAGTCCGTCTAAAACATCGACCCAAGATTGAAGGGCAGACGGCGAAAGCCGCTGCCCTGGAAACTCGCTGCCGGCAGTACCGGCTTGAAACTCGCCCACCGGCTAGGCCGGCTGGAATACGCCCGCCGGCCAGGCCGGCTGGAATACGACTGCCGGCCCTGGCCGGTACTGTCCACCGTCGGCATCGGCCGCCGGTTTCACGCCTCGCTTCTCGCCGGCTCGAGCCCGCCGGGACCTTCCAAAGCCTGGAGCGGGTGATGGGAATCGAACCCACACAACCAGCTTGGAAGGCTGGGGCTCTACCATTGAGCTACACCCGCGCGCCAGACAAATCGGCATTTCCGCTGATCCGGCCTGATGGCCCGTGCCGCGAATCCGCCCGTCCGTCGCCGCCGGTCCGGTCCCGATCGCCGCCCCGCCCCGCAAGGAGCCCTGGTGGTGGAGGGGGTTGGATTTGAACCAACGTAGGTGTACACCGGCAGATTTACAGTCTGCTGCCATTGACCGCTCGGCCACCCCTCCACAGGGGCTGACGCACAGGGGACCTGCCCGCCAGAGCGCCGCAATATGGTGATTTGGCGGCCGGAGTCAATCGGAAACAGCAGGCCCCGCGGGAGGTCTTGGTCGGCCCGGGCCAAAGGCGCGGAAAGTCTGGACTTCATCGGCAGCCAATATGGTGCCGGGGCGGGCCCGGCGCAAGGGCGGCGGCGAATCAATTCGCGAAATCAATGCGTCTTCGGGCGATTCTCGCCGGACCGGCGATTGCCAGCCCCCGGGCGAAACCCTATAAGACCGGCCATGGACAAGCGCAGACCAGCAAGCCGCGGCCCCGGCGGCAAGGGCCCCGCCCCCCAGGGCTTCAAGGGCCCCGCCCCCCAAGGCGGCAAGGGCTCCCCCCCTCAGGGCTTCAGGGACAAGGACGCCGGTGCGACCGGCGCCGGCCCGAAGGCCCGGCCCGGCAAGCCCGCGGGTCCCCGGCCCGGCAGCGCGGCGAAGCCTGCCGCGCCGGCCCGCCCGGCGCGGGAAGGCGGGCTCTGGCTTTACGGCCATCATCCGGTGCTGGCGGCCCTGGAAAACCCGGCCCGGCGCTGCCTGCGCCTCGTCACCAGCGCCGAGCATCCGGATGAGATCGCGCCGGCGCTGCAACGCGCGATCGAGGCGAAGGGCGTGGCCGTCGAACATGCCTCCCGCGACGCGCTCGAGCGCCTGCTGCCCGCCGGATCCGTGCACCAGGGCATCGCGCTGAAGGTCGAGCCGCTGGAGGAGTTGTCGCTCGACGAGGCCTGCGTCCGGGACGACGGCGAGCGCGCCATCGTCGTCGTGCTCGACCAGGTGACCGATCCCCACAATGTCGGTGCGATCCTGCGCTCCGCCGCCGCCTTCGGGGCGCGGGCGGTGGTGGTGACCGACCGGCACGCGCCGGGCGCGACCGCGGTGATGGCCAAATCCGCTTCCGGCGCCCTCGACGTCATTCCCCTGGTCCGGGTGGTCAATCTGGCACGCGCCCTCGATCAACTGGGCGAGATGGGCTATTGGCGCATCGCCCTCGATGCCGATGCGCCGGCGACCCTGGCGGCGACCGACACCACCGGCTCGATCGCCCTCGTGCTCGGGGCCGAGGGCCTGGGCCTGCGGCGGCTGACGCGGGAGCGCTGCGATACGATCGCCAGCCTGCCGATCAAGGGCATGGAGTCCCTAAATGTCTCGAACGCGGCCGCGGTCGCGCTCTACGAATTGATCCGGGTGACCTGATCCACCATTCACATCGCAATAAGACCTTGAGGGCGGGGGTTTTCATGGCGTGGAACATCAACAGCGTGCCGGACCAGACGGGACGGACGGCCGTGGTCACCGGGGCGAATTCGGGGCTCGGCTATCACACCGCCAATGCCCTGGCGGCGCGCGGCGCCCGGGTCATCCTCGCCTGCCGCAACCGGGAGAAGGCCGAAGCGGCGGTCGCGGCCATTCGCGCCAATCACCCGGGCGCCCGGGCGGAGTTTCGCCCGCTCGACCTTGCCGACCTCAAGTCCGTCGAGGCGTTCGCGGCAACGCTCGGGGCCGAACTGCCGGCCCTCGACCTCCTGGTCAACAATGCGGGCGTCATGGCCCTGCCTTTGGTGCGCACGCGCGACGGCTTCGAGATGCAGGTGGGCACCAACCACCTCGGCCATTTCGCCCTGACCGGCCGCCTTCTCCCCCTGCTCGACGCGGCCCCGGCGGCGCGGATCGTCACGGTCGCCAGCCTCGCGCACAAGACAGGGACCATCGATCTCAACGACCTCAACTGGGAACAGCGCCGCTACAGCAAATGGCCGGCCTATGGCCAGGCGAAACTGGCCAATCTGGTCTTCGCCCACGAACTGCACCGCCGCCTTGCAGCGGCCGGCCGCCGGACCGTCAGCATCGCCGCCCATCCGGGCTTTGCCGCCACCAACCTGCTGATGGCCGGGCCGCGCATGGAGAATTCGCTGCTCGGCAAGGTCGCCATGGCGTTCGGCGGGGCCGCCTTCGCCCAATCCGCCGATCGCGGCGCGATCCCGATCCTACATGCGGCGACCGCGCCCGATGTCGCGGGCGGCAGCTATTGGGGCCCGGACGGCACGCTCGAACTCTGGGGCCGCCGGGCGGTGCCCGCCCAGGCCGCGCAGAAGGCGCGCGACCCGGAAACCGGCCGCCGCCTCTGGGTCCTGTCCGAAAGCCTGACGGCCGTCGCCTATCTCGGCTGAAGGACCGGAAATTCACCATTGACGACCGGGTCGGCGGCGGCGACATATACCGCCCGGTCGACCCCGGGCCCCGGCAAGGCAGCGGCTTTGCCGCCGGGGCGAGAAGGCGAATCGGATCAGGTGCTTAGGTCGGCATGATCCCAACAGGCACCGGCTTCCGGTGCCGCAGCGGCCGGTTTAGCTCAGCGGTAGAGCAGCGGTTTTGTAAACCGAAGGTCGGGGGTTCAATCCCCTCAACCGGCACCATTGCCGCACGGCGGGCGGAAGCCCGCGCAGAGGGCGGCCGTCAGTCCGTCAGCGCGCTCAGCATCCTGTCAGCGCGCACCAGTTGGTCCTCGTTCAGGCGGGACAGCCGGGTCTGGATCTTCGAGAGGATGCGCGTCCGCTCGCCGTCGGTGGTGACGATCAGGCCGACGCCGAAGAAGACCACCTCGGGCACCGCCAGTATCTCCGACAGTTTCTCGATCGTCGCGAAGGACGGCGAGGCGATCCCGCGCTCGATCTTGCTGATCATCTCGGGCGAGAGCGCCACCTTCTCGGCAAGCTCAGCCTGCGTCAGGTGTTTGGCCTTACGATGATGACGCAGGTTTGTTCCGAATATGACCGCAAGCGACACGCTGCACCTCCGAATGCCGACATTCGGAGGCGGGACACGGCAACAGAAGGAAACAACATTGCGATCACGCCATAATTCGCAATATAAATGCGATTATCATACAAATCGTCCGGTAGTTGCGAATTATGCTGGATTGCCCCCTGCCGGCGCTGAAATGGCTGGCGGTCGCGGCGGCGCTTTCGCCCATCGCGGCCGGCCTCGGCTGGGCCGTGGTCGAGGGGGTGATCCTGCCGCGCCTCGTCTCCCGCGCGGAGATCGAGGCGCTGGCCGATGCGGTGCTGCGCGACCATCCCGACGCCCCGGAAGCCTGGGCCGCCATGGAGGAACACGCCGCCTGGCATCGGAGCCTGGGGTTCGAGCAGGCCAAGTGGCGCCGCATCCGCAAGGCGCTCAGGCGGCGGCTACCGCCGCCCGGCGCCTGAGCGGCCGCCCTCGCCCGCCGGACCCGCATCCGGCCGGCACCATTTTCCTTGCCCATCGGCCAAAAGCGAGCATCATGCCTATAATGCTCATATATAACGACAAGAGCGGGGGAGCGCGATGGGCCGGGGTATCGATATTGCCATGAAGAAGCGGCCGAGCCAGCGCCGCGCCCAGGTGACGGTCGAGGCCATGGTCACTGCGGCGGCCGAGCTTCTGTCGAGCCTGCCCTACGACAGCGTGACCACCAACCGGATCGCGGAGCGGGCGGGTGTCGGCATCGGCTCGCTCTACCAGTATTTTCCGAACAAGGAGGCGATCGTCGCCCGGGTCGTCACCGGCTGGGTCGAGGCCATGGTCGAGGAAGTGACGGCACGCCTCGCCGCCTCGACCCAGCTCGAAGTGCGCGAAGCGGCGCTGGCCATGGTCTCCGCCCTGTTCGAGGTGATCGACCGGCACCGGGTGAAGGTGAAGCTGATCCTCGAAGTCATCCCCTTCGCGACGCAGATCCCGGCGGTGGCCATGCTGCCCCAGCAATTGGTGCTGATCGCGGCGCAGACCCATGCCTCGGTCCGCGACCGGCTGAACTTCCCCCGGCCGGAGGCGGCTTCCTATGTCCTGATGGTGATGTCCCGCGCCTCGATCATCGATGCGGTGCTGCATTGCCCGAAGCATCTCGACCGGCGCGACGTCGAACTGACGATTTCCGATTTCATCGCCCGCATCATGCTGGGCAATGAAACCGCCGCCACCGCCCGGCCTCAGAACTGATAGGTGGCGGCGATGCCGAGGAAATCCCGGTCGATGAAGGGATTGCGCGAACCGTTCGAGCCGCCGCCCGCGCCGAAGGATTTGAAGTAGTTCAGCGTCACCGCGAAACTTTGCGAGAAATCGGCGCGCAGGCCGAAGAGCAGCGACGTCATCCCCTTGGTGAAGCCCGGCAGCGGCGCCGGCGTGATCCCCACCAGCCCGGTCGAGAAGGCGACGGAGGGCGTCAGTTTCACCCCCTCGATCAGGTCCGGATAGTCGAACAGGAACAGGCCCTGGATGCCGCCCGACCATTGGGTGGGCAATCTGCCGGTCTCCCAGAACGGGTCGCCCAGGGCCAGCACCGGCTCGGGCGGCGAGACCTGGGCAAAGCCCCCGGGCAGTTCGAGCGCGCGGCTGTAGAAGCCGGAAAAGCCGTTCTGGCCATAGGCGGCATAGGGGTAGTTCTCGTCGAGATCGACGAAGAGCCCGCCGAATTCAACCAGCGCGATGATCGAATTCGCCCCCGTCACCCGGGTCAGGAAATCGGTGCCGCCGAAGATCTTGGTCAGGCGCAGCGCCGCCTGCCAGACATCGTGGCGCTTGTCGGCGCGGATGATGCGGCCGGGACTATATTGGTCGTCGAAGACGAGGCCGTTCGGCCCGTCGGAAATCGGCGCGATGCCGAAATTATTGATGTAGAGGGGGCCGAGGGGCAGCGCCGTGCCGGCGATGGTCGGCGGGCCCAGCGGCAGCCGCGCCCCTGCCGTGCCCTGGTCGATCGGAATGCCGCCCGCCTGGTTGATCGCCGCGGCGAAGAAGGCGGGGGCGGAGCCGAGGATCGGGACATTGTGCTTGTAGGAAATCTCGCCGTTGATGGCGATGCCGGTCCAATTGTCGGTGGTGCTGAAGGCGAGCCCCAGCATCTGGAGATCGTCCGGGTAATATTGATAGAAACCCGAATTATCCAAATTCTCGAACACCACCGAGCGCGGCAAAGTGCCGAGCGGCGGCGAGATCAGGCCGCCGAGCACGGGCGCGAGTGCCGGATCGAGCAGGTCGGACAGAAGATTGCCGGTCAGGTTCAGCCCCGGCGCCAGCTGCGCGAGGCCGGCCGCCAGCGCCGCCTGCGCCTCGGGCCCGAGGGCGCCAAGCGCAGTCCCGAGCAGGCCCGGCGCCGCCGTCATCAGCGCCACCTCCCCCGTCCCGTCCGCATAGTGTTCCGGCGCCTTGAAATAGATCGAGGGCAGCCGGCTGCGGTAGTTCACATAGAAGGCCTGGAACTCGGTATTGTTCAGTTCCGGCACGAAATAGCGCAGCGAAACGCCCCAGTCGCCGCCCGCCGGATCGTCCTCGCGGTGCAGGGGCACGCTGACCGAGAGTGCCTGCGGGCCGGTGCCATAGGGCGGCGCCGGGTTGTCGTAGTCGGCGGCATTGTCGCGCCCGACCGTATAGGACCGGCGGTCGCCGGCATCGGTGAACACCGAGGTCGCCTTGGCGCCTTCGCAGAGATTGTCGTTGAAGCTGAGGAAACTGCCGCAGACCGGCAGGCGGATCGGCTCGAAGTCGAACTGGTAGAAGGCTTCGATCGACGGCCCGTCCGCGATCTCATAGGACAGTTTCACCATGGGCACCGGGATCAGGGCGTCCTTCAGTTCCGTCCCCGGGGTCAGGATCTTGCTGACCTCGAGCGGATTGATCACCGAAATGCCGTTCAGGGTGAACAGCGCCTCGCCCCAGTTCAGGATCTGGCTGCCCAGCTTCACCTGGAGATTATTGTCGAACAGGGTGAAATTGCCGCCGACGTAATATTCCCGGAAGCGCGCGTCCCAGGCCGCCGCATCCCGCGCCGAGGGCGAATAGCGCCCGCGCCAGGGCCGCCCTTCCGGGCCGTTCGGGGCAAGGTCGTTGTTCAGGGCGACGGCATCGACGAAGGCTTCGCCGCTGACGGTGGCGAAATAATCGCGCCAGCGCAGCCGCGCCTCGGAGCGGACGGCCGTGATCTGGGTGACCAGGTCGTATTTGTCGAAATTCAGGTTGCCGTCGTCGGCATCGGCCGGGGTGTAACGCCCGCCGTTGTAATAGCCGACGTTGCGGGGATCGCGATCGGCGATCCGCATCTGCGCGCCGATCGACAGCGTGGTGATGACGCTGCCCGTGACCTCGTCGCCGATCTCGAAGTCGTAGGCGAGCGCCGAGGAGGCGGCGAGCAGGGCCGAGGCCGCGACCAGAAGGCCGGGGCGGCGGGAAAACGGCGGCATCGTGGCGCCCTCCCCGTCACTGCGAACCCATGCGGCGCACCGCATCCGGCGTGAACATCGAACCGTCGAGCTTGGCGTCGAACTCCACCGGCTTTTCCTGGTTCTTCATGCCGAAGGTCAGGTATTTGCCGGATTGCAGGTCGTGGGCGATTTCGATCACCGACGAGCACAGCGGCACGTCATAGGCATTGACCAGCGGCCCGTCCTGCACGCGCCACAATTGCTTCCGCGTGTCATAGGCATCGACCGAGACGATGTTCCAGCTGTCTTCGTCGAGATAGAAGGTGCGGCGGCCATAGATGTGGCGCGCCCCTTCCTTCAGCACTGCATCGACGACGAAGGCCCGGTGCAGTTCGTAACGCAGCAGGTCCTGGCGGGTGTGCTGGGGGGTGAGAATATCCTTGTACTGATATTTCGGGTTGCCGATCTCATAGGCATTGTAACCCATGTAGATTTCGCGCTTGCCCTCCAGCTTGAAGACGTAGCGGTCGGTCGCGCCGTTGTACATGTCGAACGTATCGGCCGGCGCCAAGCCGTCGGTCTGGGGCGCTGGATTGTCATAGGCGATGTCGGGGGCGCGCAGCAGGCGCCGGGTGCCCGGATTATAGACCCAGGCCTGGCGCGGCAGTTCCTTGGCGTTGATCGTGTCCAGCACCAGGACGATCGTCCCCGCCGATTTCGGCGGAAAGGTGATGAAGTTCAGGTAGGAGATGCCGATATTCTTCAGCTGGCCGATATCGGTGACGTCGCCGATCGTGTTGATGCCCGGGCCGTTGTAATGGGCGATGCCCTGGTCGTGGCCGCGGACGAGTTCGTAGGAGCCGTCGCGGGCGACCAGGGCCGCCGCGAAATAGCGCTTCACCTTGAAGCCGCGATAGCGCAGCCGGTGGTTCCAGATCGCCTCGACCCCGGATTGGGGAATCGGGAACGGATTGCCCAGCAGGGCGTCGTTCAGCCCATTGTCGTCCTCGGTCATGGTCGCCGAGACGGCATTGCGGCGGTTGGCTTCATAGAGCCGTTCCGGCAGGGCGCAGCTGCGCCGCGTCGCATAGACCGGCAGCGAATAGGTCGGATAGAGCCGGAGCAGCGCCTGGTGGCCCGCGGTCAGCCTGTCCTTGTATTGCTCGACGGTCTTGCCGGTGATGGTGAACAGCACCTTGTCGTCGGGAAAGGGCGTCGGGTAATGCATGCCCGGCTTGAAGCCCGGGGGCGGCACGCGCAGGCCGCCGTCCCAGACCGGGATCGAGCCGTCCGCATTGCCCGCCCGGACCGCCCCCATGGGGGTCAGGTCCTTGTCCAGCCGGGCCGCCTCGCCCGCCGTCACCCTGGCCGACGCGCTGCTCGCCCCGCTCGCCGCAAGCATCGCCAGAACGGCCGCCACCGCTGCCATCTTCATGCGCATTCCCCCCATCGCATCCCGGTTGTCCCCGGGGACGGCCTGCCGCCGCCAGGCGGATTTCCGCCGGTTTTTCTGCCTTCAGGGTGAAGAAGCGCGGCCGGGTTGTGAATTCGTGTTCCCGGCGGGCGGGACTTTGGCACTCAACGCCCGGAAATCCGGGCTTCGCTGCGGGTGAAAATAGAACTGGAACGGCATCTACTCGCAAATACTCGGGCGCCGCCCCCTGTCACCCCCTCTGATCAGAGGGGTGCCGCAAAACCCGCCCAAGGGCGAGCCTCGCTGTCTCGGGGTTCAGCACGGACGAGGGGATCGTGGGCATTGAAAGCAGCTTTCAACCAGGTTCCCTGGGGCGTGATGCCGGGCTTTGGCTGCGGGGCCTGCGCTGCGTGCGCGGCCTCTCCCCGGGCATGCTGGCCGAGCGTTCGGGCCTGCCGCTGCAGCGGATCGAAATGATCGAGAATGGTCTCGGACCCTTGCCGGACCTCGGCGAACTGGCCGCCGTGCTCGCCGCCATCGACCCCAAGGTCCTGGAGCGGCTGGCGGAATTCGCCCTGACCCTGGGCGCCGCGGCCAACAGCATCGAGGACGCCAACCAATTGTCCGGGCTGGCCAGCCGCATCGTCGCGGCCTTCGGCGGTGTGCCGTCCACCGCCACCCGCCATGCCGTCGCCGACCTGGTCGAAGCCATCGCCGGCTATGGCCCGGGACGCCGCCTGAACAGCTGAAAGGCTACGGGCGGCTGGCCACCGCCGACCGGCCGGCGAGGTCAGGGCGCGAAATACAACATAAAGACACCATCCGAAATCGAAGTCTCCCCCTCTGATCAGTCAGGCGATTTAAAACATCTAACAATTGTTCAATGAGCCATCACAACTTGGAGACGGCTCATGATCGACGTCATTGGTCCCTGGAACCGGATGCATCACCAAGCGGCCCTGGACACCATGTTCAGGCTGCGCCATCAGGTCTTCGTCGAGGAGATGGGCTGGGACCTGCCCATGGCCCGCGACGGCATGGAACGGGATCAGTTCGACGGTCCCCGCACGGTCTATCTGGTCTGCCGGGACGACGCGGGGACGATCCAGGGCTCGATGCGCCTGATCCCGACCAGCGAACCGCACGTGCTTTGCGATATTTTCCCCGAACTCTGCGACGGCCCGGTGCCGCGCGGCCCGGCCATCTATGAAAGCAGCCGGTCCTGCATTTCGCGGGCGGCCCGCCGCAACGATCCGCACGGCACCGTCTGGGGCTCGCTCACCTGCGCCATGATCGAATTCGCCATGCTGCGCGACCTCGATTTCATCACCGCGGTGATGGAGCGGCGCATGGTCGACATGGCCCGCGCGGCCGACTGGCACCTGAACGTCCTCGGCCCCGAGGTCCAGCTCGCGGGCGGCGGCGTGGTCGCCGTGACCATGCCGATCGACGGCCATGCGCTGGCCACCGTCCGGCGCCAGCGCCGCGTGCCGGATACGGTGCTGTCGTTCCGCTTCGCCGCCGCGGCCTGAAAGCAAGTCAGGACCTGAACCAGGTCAGGGCGTCAGCAGGCCCAGCCGGATCGCGGTGACGATCGCCTGCATCCGGGTCGAGGCGCCGAACTTCCGTTTGGCGCGCTCGACATGCCAATGCACCGTGGTCTCGCTGATGCCCAGGATCTGGCTGATCGCCCAATCCGACTTGCCGGCGGCGACCCAATGCAGGCAGTCCCGCTCGCGCGGGGTCAGGCCCGGGCCGCCCTCGCCCGGGCCGCGGCCGAGGATGGTGAGGGCGCGGTCGTGCAGGGTCGTCGCCAGGAAGCGCAATTGCCGGAAGACCCGCAGGTCGTCCGTCACCCGCTCGCCGGCGAAGGTCACTTCGGCGCGATAGCCGTTCGGCCCGTGAAGCGGGATGGTCAGGCCGGTGTTCAGGCGGAAGGCCGATGCCTCCTGCATGACGCGGCGGGCCTCCGGACGGGCGCCGCGCGCCGCCTCCGCCCAGGTGAAGGGGCGCATGTCCAGGGCCGCGCGCACGAACACCGGATCGACCAGGGCGAAATCGCTGGCGATATAATGTTCGACCCAGGCTTCCGGCATGCGCACGATCATCAGCGCATTGTCCGGCACCTCGGTGCCGCGCGGCAATTCCATGCAGGCGGCATGGTCGAAGCCATGCAACCGGGCGAAACCTTCGATCAGATCGAACGCGTCGGACAGGGTCGACACCATCTCGATCCGCTCGGCCATTGTCAGCAAATCATCCACGCGCAAGCCCCAATGACTCAATGCCCGTGATGATTGTCCACTGCTTCTCTCAATTCGCCAAGAGTGCGCGCATCTTCCAGCAGCTGGTTGAGGGCGTCGACGCCATAATCGCGGCGAATGCGTTCGACCAGGAAGATCAGCATGGCCTCGAGGTCGCCCAGCGGCAGCGGGCGCCGGTTGGGCCCGCGCTCCGTCGCCTGGCGCCACTCTTCCTCGAGCAGGCAGCGCAGGGCGCTGTCGCCGCAAGCCGAGGCCACGGCCCGCGCCATGTCGCGAAACCGGTCGAGGACCAACGCATTAACCCCGTCGTCGGGCACCTGGACACTCCCGCTCGCCATCGCGAAATCCACTGAAGGTTGCTTTATCCACTATGGCACCACCCATCGGCCAATCAAACAGTCTTCTCGTCCCAGCCCACGGGGCGGGCGCCGGCATCCCGCCAATAGCGCAGGGCCGGCCCCCAGGCCCCCAGCGCCTCGGCCGCCGCGATATCGTAGAGCAACTGGCGCAACCCCGCCGCCGCCGCCGGCTGCCCGCACAGGGCGAGGCAGCGCAGGATCCGGGTCAGGCGCAGGTGATTGTGGTCGATCGGCCCCAGCCAGTCGTCGAAGGGGCCGGGAAAGCCCGGTCCCCGGCTGAAGGCCGCCCCGTCGCGGCGGATGCCGTATAGCCGCATCATGGTATCGACCGAGCGCAGCAGCGAGTCGGCCAGCGCGGCGGAGGCGGCGATCGCCCCCGCCTCCGCCGCGCTCAGCAGGGGGGCAAAGGGATTGGCGCCGCTCGGCTCGGGCAGGGGGAACAGCCATTGGATGAAGTCGTGGCGGGCTTCCAGCCAGCCTTCGGACTGGCTGCGGATCTCGTCGATGCGGCGGCCGGCATGATCGGCGCCGGTCCCGGCGAGAAAATCAATGAGCGCCGTCACAATTTTGTCCCCCCTGACAGGTTGCGCGCCGGCCGCCCTGCGGCCATCGTCACGTCTTATTCCGACCATGGTTTCAAGGCCAAATTCGGGCCATCGTCAATTGGGGGAAACGGGAAGATGACGCCTCGCATCGGGATCGGCCTTGCCGCCCTGGCCTTCGGCCTTACGGCCGCGCAAGCCGCGCTGGCAGCGGAACTGGCCCTCGACCGGGTCATGCTGTCGACCGGCGGCGTCGGCTATTTCGAATATGAGGCCAAGGTCGATGGCAATTCGACCCTGACCTTGGACGTCCCCCTCGACCAGGTCGACGACGTGCTGAAAAGCCTGGTCGTCTTCGACGACAAGGGCGGTGTCGGCGGGGTCGAACTGCCCGGGCTCGAACCGTCGGCGCAATTGTTCCGCGACCTGCCCTTCGGCCCCGAGGCGCTGGAAAGCCCGGTCGCCCTGCTGAATGCCCTCCAGGGCAGCGAAGTGGTGGCGACCGGCGCCCGCACCCTCACCGGCCGCCTGCTCAAGGTCGAGCCGGAAACCCAGGTCCTGCCCGGCGAGGCCGGCACCATCACCCGCCACCGCCTGACCCTGATGACCGGCGAAGGCTTGCAGCAACTGGTGCTCGAAGATGCCCAGGCGGTGAAATTCGCCGATCCCGCGCTTCAGGCCCAGGTCGACAAGGCCCTGACCATCCTGGCCGCATCCCATGCCCGCGACCGCCGCAGCCTGACCATCACCAGCCGCGGCACCGGCGAGCGCACGGTGCGCGTCGCCTATGTCGTCGGCGCGCCCCTGTGGAAGACTTCCTACCGCCTGTCGCTGCCGGCCGATCCGGATGCGGCCAAGGCCCGGCTGCAAGGCTGGGCCGTGATCGAGAACATGAGCGGCCAGGACTGGAAGGATGTCGAACTGACCCTGGTCTCGGGCAGCCCGGTCACCTTCCGCCAGGCGCTCTATGCCTCCTATTACGTCGATCGCCAGGAAGTGCCGGTCGAGGTGGTGGGCCGCATCCTGCCCAATCTCGATACCGGCGCCAGCACCTATATCGCCGCCGAAGCGGCGATGGACGACAGCCGCGACCGCTCCCGCGCCTATGCCGGCGGCGCGGTCGGTGCCGCCCCGCCCCTGCCCGCCCCGGCCCCGGCACTGGCCGCCGCCCCGATCACCGCCGACTACGAGGCGGCGAAACTCGCCGGCGGCTCGGCCGACGTCGCTTCGACCGAAGCCCAGACCCAGGTGGTGTTCAAGCTGGCGCAGCCGGTCTCGGTCGCCTCCGGCCGCTCGCTGTCGGTGCCGATCATCGATCGCGACGTGCCGGCGGCGCGCCTGGCACTCTATCAGCCGGGCGTACACCAGCGCCACCCGCTGGCCAGCATCGAATTGCGCAACGACGGCGAGACCGGCCTGCCCCCGGGCATCCTGACCCTGTACGAACAGGGGCCGGGCGGCGTCGGCTATACCGGCGACGCCCGCCTGCCGGTGCTGCCCACCGGCGAGGAGCGGATGATCTCCTACGCCCTCGACCAGAAGGTGCGGCTGGACCGGGCGGAGACCAGCGAATCGACGCTGCGCTCCGGCACCATCGAGCGCGGCGTGTTCCGCTTTTCGACCCTCGACCAGCGCATCCAGACCTACAAGATCAGCGCCCCCGCGCGGGAAGGGCGCAACCTGATCCTCGAATTGCCCAAGCTCGAAGGCTATAGCCTGGTCGAGCCCAAATCCGGCATCGAGGAGACCGAGCGCTACTGGCGGGTGCCGGTGAAATTGGCCGCGGGCAAGACGGTCGAGATCAAGGTGGTGGCCCAGCGCGTGCTGGCCAACACACTCTCGGTCGGCAGTCTCGGCGACGGCCAGATCGCCTATTACGGCTCGGCCCAGGCGGTCGACGCCAAGACGCGGGAAGCCTTCACCCGCATCGCCAGCCTGAAGCGCGAACAGGCCGACCTCGCCCAGGCCGCCGCCAACCTGGCCCGCAAGCTCGACGAATTGGGTCAGGAACAGGGCCGGCTGCGCGCCAATCTCGACAGCGTGCCGCGCGACAGCGACCTTTACCGCCGTTACCTGAAGAAGCTCGACGAGCAGGAAACCGCGATCGAGGACTTGCAGGAAAAGATCGCCGACGCCCGCGACAAGGCCGATACCGCCGCCCGCAAGCTGGCGGATTTCATCGCCGCCCTCTGATCGGGCGATTGTTCCCAAGTGCCCCCCGGACCTGCGAGGTCCGGGGGTTTCCCCGATTGCGGCGGTGCGCTCGGCCGTGGATCATGCTGCCATGTCCCGTGGCCGCCGCCTCACCCGCCTGACCGTCTGCGCCCTCTTCGGCATTGCCGCGGCCTGGGCGACGGCGACCGGCTTTCGCCACGCCCGCAGCCTGTGGCAGGAACCGGACTGGCCCGCCGCCACGGCCGAGATTCTCGACGTCATCGCCGCGCCGCCCCGCTATCGCCTGCGCGTCCGCCTGCTGCCCCCGGGGCGGGAGGCGGTGACCGCCGATACCATCGACCTCATCGGCGAGGACCAATTGTCGCTCCTGCGCGAGGTCGGCAGCACCGCCCATGCCGGCAACCGGCCGACCGCCCTCGTCTATTACCGGCCCGACCGGCCGGACGAGGTCCGCCTCGCCCGGCAGAACGGCGGCGCCCGGATCCTGGCCGTGGTCTACGGCGCGCTTGCCCTCGCCTCCGCCGCCCTGTCCCTGGCCGCCTTCCGGCGGGCGGCGGCGCTCGGCCTCAGCCCCGCAGAATCCCCACCATGAGGAAATACTGGGCAAGGTAATAGGTCGCCCAGATCAGGTGATGCACCGCCTGAAAGGGTGCCCCGAAGCGGGAAATCGCGATCATCGCGTCCGAGATCATGAACAGCACGGCGCCGAGGGCGATCCACGGCGTCGAGGCCGGCACGGTCAGGGCGCCGGCGACCATGATCACGATCACCGCCATATAGACGGCGACCGGCACCGCCATCTCGCCGAGCCCGCCGCGCAGGCGGGCGAACAGGGCCAGGGCGAGGATCGCCGCGATCACCACCGCGACCAGCCGGGCCGCATCCAGCCGCGCGCCGAAATGGCTGAGGACATAGGCGAAGATGGCGATGAAGGCGAGATGGGCCAGCAGGAAGGCGCCGAGGCCGAAGACGAACCAGCGCTTCTCGTCCTTCAGGGCGAGGAAGACGTCCCCCGCGGTCGACAGCGCCAGGGCCAGCACCAGCAGCACGCCGAGGAACGGCGCCCCCGGAATGGAAATCGCCACCAGCAGGGCCAGCGCCCCGACCGGCACCGCCTTCAGCCAGGGCATCAGGGGATACCACGCGCCCCCGGTCCGGCCGAGATAGATCACCGAGGTCACGAGGGAAATCACGAACAGGGCATAGCGGATGGTATCGAGCCCATCGCCCTTCGGCCCGAGCAGGGGAACGGTCAGCATGTGATCCTCATTTTCAGCGGGCGTCGGCCCGGGCCCGCTTGGCCAGGGGATGGCGGGCGGCGATCCGGCGGACGAGGCCGCCGGGCAGATATTTCAGCAGGCCGGCGGCAAACCGGTTCACCGTGCCGTTGACCAGCACCGGCCCCCGCCCGGCCATGACCGCCGCGACCGCTTCCTCGGCCACCGCCTCCGCCGCCTGCCATTGCCAGCCGGGGATGGTGTCGGTCGCCTGGGTCATGTCGGCGGCGGCGTGGAATTCGGTGCGGGTGAACCCCGGGCAGGTAGCGAGGACATGGACGCCCCGCCCCTCCACCTCGGCTGCCAGGAACTCGGAAAAGCGCAGCACGAAGGCCTTGGCCGCGGCATAAAGGGTCGCCCCCGGCACCGCGGGCGCGAAGGCGGCCAGCGAGGCGACGTTGACGATCCGGCCATAGCCGCGTTCCAGCATGCCGGGCAGCAGGCGGTGGGTCAGTTCCGCGACCGCGGTGACCAGGACCTGGAGAAAGTCGCGCTGCGCCTCCCAGGGCGTGCGGGCATAGGTTTCGGCAATGCCGTAGCCGGCATTATTGACCAGGACATCGATCGCCAGGCCCCGCTCCGCGAGCGCCCGGACCAGGGCGTCCGGCGCCGCCGGATCCGCCAGATCGGCCGCGATCACGGCGACCGCGATGCCATGGTCCCGGCGCAATACCTCCGCCAGGGCCGCCAGCCGGTCCTCGCGCCGCGCGGTCAGCACCAGGTCGAAGCCCCGGGCGGCCAGCGCGCGGGCGAAAGCCACGCCCAGGCCCGCCGATGCCCCGGTGACCAGGGCCGTGCGCCCCGCCCCTTCCGCTTTGGCCATGCTTTCCCCCGTAGACACAAAAAGGGCGGCGCCGGCCCCCGGCCGCGCCGCCCCCTTCAATAGCAGATCAGAGGATCTCGAACAGGCCCGCCGCGCCCATGCCGCCGCCGACGCACATGGTGACGACACCGTATTTGGCGCCGCGGCGCTTGCCTTCGATCAGCAGGTGGCCGGTCATGCGCGCCCCCGACATGCCATAGGGGTGGCCGATCGAGATCGCGCCGCCAGAGACGTTCAGCTTGTCCGCGGGGATGCCCAGCCGGTCGCGGCAATAGACGACCTGGACGGCGAAGGCTTCGTTCAGTTCCCAAAGGTCGATATCGTCGACCTTCAGGCCGTGACGGGCCAGCAGCTTCGGCACGGCGAAGACCGGGCCGATGCCCATCTCGTCCGGCTCGCAGCCGGCGACGGCAAAGCCGCGGAACACGCCGAGCGGGTTCAGGCCCTTCTTCTCGGCCAGCTTGGCGTCCATCAGCACCGCGGCCGAGGCACCGTCCGAGAGCTGGCTGGCATTGCCGGCGGTGACCACGCCGCCCTTCACCGGCTGCAGCTTCTGCAAGCCTTCGAGGGTGGTTTCCGGGCGGTTGCCCTCGTCCTTCTTCAGTTCGGTCTCGACGTCGGAAATCTGGCCGGTCGCCTTGTCCATCACCTTCATGACGGTCTTCAGCGGCACGATCTCGGCATCGAAGGCGCCGGCGGCCTGGGCGGCGGCGGTGCGCTGCTGGCTGGACAGGGCGTATTCGTCCTGGATGTCGCGCGGGACATTGTAACGCTCGCCCACCAGATCGGCGGTATCGAGCATCGGCATCCACAGCGACGGCTTGTGCTCCATCAGCCATTCCTCGGTGAAATGGTTGACGTTGAGGTTGTTCTGCACCAGCGAGATGGACTCAAGCCCGCCGCCCACCATGACATCGGCATTGCCGGTCATGATCTGCTGCGCGGCCAGCGCGATGGCGTTCAGGCCCGACGAACAGAAACGGTTCAGCGTGGCGCCCGAGACGGTGACCGGCAGGCCGGCGCGGATCGCGGCGTTGCGGGCGACATTGTGGCCGGCCGCGCCTTCCGGCAGGCCGACGCCGAGGTAGACGTCGTCGATCTCGGCCCCGTCGATCCCGGCGCGGGCCACCGCGTGCTGGATGGCATGGCCGCCCAGGGTCGCGCCATGGGTGTTGTTGAAGGCACCGCGGAACGCCTTGGCGATCGGGGTGCGGGCGGTCGAAACGATGACGGCTTCTCTCATGGCTCTCCTCGCGGGGTCTGGACCTTTGCGGGTCTCTGGATGCGCGGGGCCTTGATAGCGCGCTCCAAATTCGTCCGAAACATGTTTTTTACAACGTGAACCGCAATATTATTGCAGCGCACGCGCAATCTTCGTTGCTTTCGGACCGCCCGCCCGGCTCATGCGGCAATGCAAAATTGCCTATTCCCAAAGGCCGGCGCTCGTGATTAAGAAAAATGAACAACCTGTCATCTATCAGCCGAGGTGTTCATGGCCGTTCCCCAACCCGCCGCCGCCTTTCCCGGCTTCCTCGGCCTCATCGGTCCGGTGCGCACGGAAAAGCCCGACGGCTCGCACTGGGTCTTTTCCTTCACCGTGGGCGACCAGCATCTCAATCCGGGCGGGGTGTGCCACGGCGGCATGCTGATGAGCTTCGCCGACCATGTGCTCGGCACCGTGGTGTGGGAGGCGATCGGCTACAAGCCCTGTTCGACCATCACCCTGAACTGCGATTTCGCCACCGCCGCCAAGCCCGGCGACCAGGTCGAGGGCGAGGCGACGATCACCCGCATCACCAAATCCCTCGTCTTCGTCCGCGGGCAATTGACCGTCCGGGGCCATGTCGTCCTGCAGGCGAACGGCATCTGGAAGGTGCTGGGGGCATGAGCGCGGACAGCGAAATCCCCGAGGGGTGGGCCCCCATCGTCACCCACGACCCGTTCGAGAAGGATGTCTTCGGCGAGCGCGGCCCGGGCAGCGAGGGCGGCACCATCACCTTCGCCTTCTACGACCGGACCGAGGACGGCCGCCGCATCTTCGCTTTCCGCCCGGAATTGCGCCATGCCAATGGGTTGGGCATCGTCCATGGCGGCGCGATCATGACCTTTTTCGATGCCTCCCTCGGCTCCGCCGCCTGGGACGCGGTCGAGCGCAGCCCGGCGGTCACCCTGACCCTGACCTCGGAATTCCTCTCGCCGGCGCGGCCGGGCGACCTGCTGATCTGCCGCCCGACCGTGACGCGGAAGGCCCGCTCCGTCCTCTTCGTCCGGGGCGAGATCACCATCGGCACGCGGCTGGTCGCCACCGCCAATTCGGTGTGGAAGGTGCTGGGCGCCTGAACCCCGTCAGTGGGGCCGGTGCAGGCGCCGCTTCATCCGCCGCATGCCGAGATAGACCGCGCCGAGCACCAGGGGCAGCACCAGGGTGACCACGATGGTGCCATGGGGCAGGCCGGGCACGATTTCCTCCAGCCCCTTGAAGAAATAGGACACCAGCCCGATCAGGTAATAGCTGATGACGACGACCGACAGGCCCTCGACCGTTTCCTGCAAGCGCAGTTGAAGGCCCGCGCGCTGCTCCATCGAGCGCAGCAGGGACTGGTTCTGGGCCTGGAGCGCGATCTCGACCCGGGCGCGCAGGATCTGGCTGGAGCGGGCGACGCGTTCCGACAGGCTGTCCTGGCGGGCGGCGGCGGACTGGCAGGTGCGCATGGCCGGGGTCAGGCGCCGGTTCATGAAATAGCCGACGGTCTCGAAGCCGCCGATCGGGGTTTCCCTGTTCTCGGCCAGGCGGTCCTCGACCAGGGCGTGATAGGCGGCGGCGGCGCTGAAGCGCCAGGCGCTTTCGGCGACCAGATTCTCGACCTCCGCCGCGATGGCGCCGAGGTCGGCCAGCAGGGCGGCATCATCCGCCCCCTCGCCCCGCCCGGGCACGAAGGCGGCGCTCAGTTCGGCCAGCCGGCGGTCCAGCGCCGTGGCGCGCTGGCCGCCCCGCTGCGCCAAAGGCAGGGCCAGCAGGGCCAGCATGCGATAGGTCTCGATATCGAGGAAGCGCTGCACCACATTGCCGATGGTGCGCGGCGTCAGGTCGTCGCGGACGCCGAGGACGAGGCGCACCTCGCCGTCCGGCCCCAGGCGGAAGTCCGACCAGATCTCGGCCCGGCCGTTGCCGAGGTTGGAGGCGACCAGGGTCCCCGGATCGAAATAGCCCAGCGCCGCCGCCTCCGCCGCCGTGGTGCCGGGATGGACGTCGATCTCGACGACGGCGATATTCTGCCCGGGCGCCGCGGCGATCAGGCTGCGCACCGTGTCGGGCACGCCCTCGCCCTCGAGGCCGGGCATGACCACGGTCCAGCCGCAGCATTCGGTATAGCGTTCCCACTTCACCGTGACGCCATCGACGGTAAAGCGGAACTGGCGCTGGCCGGCGCGCGGCGGCTCCAGCCCCAGGCGTTCGCACAGGCCGGTCAGATAGCCGGCATCCGCCGCCGGATCGACCCCGGACAGGCGCGCGACATGAAGGACGCGGGCCGGCGCCGCCACCGGCTGCGTGGGCCTTGCGTGCAGTTCGTCGGCCAGGCGCTGGCGCAGGGGGTGCACGGCGCCGAGGGCGGCGCTCATGCCCCGGTCCCTTCGGCATCGACGGCCGTGACCTCGGCGCCGGCGGTCAGCAGCTTGCTGACCGGGCAATGGTCGGCGATCTCGATCAGGCGGGCGCGCTGGCCGGCGTCGAGGGCACCGCTGAGCGTGATCCGGCGGATGAAACGGTCGCGCAGCGGCTTGCCCTCGGCCGTCACCACCTTCATCTGCCGGACGACCACCGAGACATCGTCGAGCGGCCAGTTCTTCCGCGCCGCATACATACGGATGGTCATGGTGGTGCAGGCGCCGAGGCCGGCCATCACCAGTTCGAAGGGATCGGGCCCGGTATCGAGGCCGCCCATGGCCTCGTGCTCGTCCGCGCCGAAGACATGGCGGCCGACGGTGACCACCTGGCCGAACCGGCCGTTGCCGCTTTCACGGACCGTCACTTCATGGCGTTGCTGCTCGCTCATCCGTCCCCCCGGTGGTCGGCCTGTGCCGATCCTTGGCATTTTGCCGCGCCCGCGCCTATTGGCGAGAGGGATGAGATGCGACCCTTTAGCCGAACGCCCGGCTCTTGACGATCGCCTGCACCGCAAGGCCCGGGTAGAGGCCGAGGTCGGCGACCGCGCCCCGGGTCAGGCGGGCGATCAGCTGCCCCCGGCCGCAGGCCAGCTGGACGTCGATGCCGCCCGGCCCCTCGGCAAGCGCCGCGACCCGGGCCGGCAGGATATTGCGGGCGCTCAGCCCCTTCGGCACCTCGGTCGCGATCAGCACGTCCCGCGCATGCAGCCAGAGCCGGCGCCGGCTGCCGACGGCGGCATCGAGGCGCGGCACGGTCAGGTGTCCGATCGGGCCTTCCAGCAGGCTGGTGCCGTCGTCGTCGTCATGGCCAAGCACGGTGAAGCCCATCACCGCGCCGGCGTCCTGGCGGGCGGCCAGCACGGGCACGTCGACCCGGCCCATCAGATCCTCGACCGCGCCCGCCGCCCGCACCTGCCCGCCGTCGAGGACGACGAGATGGCTGGCCAGTTCCACCACTTCGTCCAGCCGGTGGCTGACATGGACGATGGGCACCAGGGCTTCCTCGGCCAGCCGGTGCAGGAAGGGCAGGACTTCGTGGCGGCGGCCGTCGTCCAGCGCCGACAGGGGCTCGTCCATCAGCAGCAGCCGCGGCGCCGAGAGCAGGGCGCGGCCGATGGCGACCCGCTGCTTCTCCCCGCCCGACAGCAGCCGCGGCCGCCGCTGGAGCAGCGGCGCGATGCCGAGCAGCCCGACCACCGTGTCGAGGGCCAGGGCCGGGGCGCCGCGCGGGGCGAAGAAGCGGCCGTAGAGCAGGTTCTGCCGCACGGTCATATGGGGGAACAGCCGGCCTTCCTGAAAGACATAGCCGATGCGCCGCCGGTGCGGCCGGACGTCGATCCGCCGTTCGGTATCGAGCAGGACCGTGCCGTCGACGGCGATCCGCCCCCGGGCCGGGCGCAGCAATCCGGCGATGGCATTGACCACCGTCGACTTGCCGGCGCCCGAGGGGCCGAACAGGCTGGTCACCCGGCCCTCGGCGCGGAACGCGACCTCGAGGGTGAAATCGCCGGCACGGTGCAGCAGATCGAGGTCGAGGCTCATTCGATGCGCTTCCCGATCCGCCGGGCCAGCCATTCCGAGACGATCAGCGCCGCCATCGAAATGGCGACCGAAATCCCGACGAGGCGGAACGCGGCGGCATCCGCCCCCGGCACCTGCACCAGGGTGTAGATCGCGGTCGGCAGGGTCTGGGTCTCGCCCGGGATATTGGAGACGAAGGTGATGGTGGCGCCGAATTCACCCATGGCCCGGGCGAAGGCGAGAATGAGCCCGGCCAGGATGCCCGGCAGGATCATGGGCAGGGTCACGGTCAGGAACACCCAGGCGGGCGAGGCGCCGAGGGTTGCCGCCGCCGCCTCCAGCCGGGTGTCGACCGCATCGAACGACAGGCGGATGGCGCGCACCAGCAGGGGAAAGCCCATGACCGCCGCCGCCAGCGCCGCCCCGGTCCAGCGGAAGGCGATGACGATGCCGAAATGTTCCGCCAGGAAGGCGCCGATCGGCCCCCGCCGCCCGAACAGCACCAGCAGGATGAAGCCGGTCACCACCGGCGGCAGGGTCAGCGGCAGGTAGACCAGGGCATCGAGCACGGCGATGCCCCGGAACCGGCCGCGCGACAGGACATAGGCCGTGATGACGGCGACCGGCAGGCTGGCCGCCACCGCCCAGAAGGAGACTTTGAACGAAAGCAGGATCGCCGTCGTCTCTTCCGGGCTCAGGTCGAACATCAAGGATTACTTCGGCACCGTGAAGCCCGCGGCCTCGAAAGTGGCGGTCGCCGCCGGCGCCTGCAGGTAGGCGATGAAGCCGGCCGCATCGGCATTGGTCGAGGCGGCGACCCGCGCCACCGGATAGACGATCGCGGGATAGGATGCGGCCGGGAAGGTGGCCACCACCTTGACCGAGGGATCGGCCGCCGCATCGGTCGCATAGACGATGCCGAGCGGCGCTTCCCCGCGCGAGACCAGGGCCAGCGCGGCGCGGACGCTTTCACCCTGCGCGAGCTTGTCCTTCACGCTGTCGAACAGCTTCAGGCTTTCGAGGGCGGTCTTGCCATAAGTGCCGGCGGGGACCGAGGTCACCTCGCCGATCGCCAGCCGGCCGTCGCCGAGCAGGCCGGCGAGATCGAAGCCCTCGGCCAGCGGCACGGTCGTGGTCGCCGAATCCTTGGGCGCGATCAGGACGAGGGTGTTGCCCAGCAGGGCTTTTTCCGTCGCCTTGTCGGTCAGGCCCTTGTCCGAGAGATAGCTCATCCACTTCAGGTCGGCGGAGATGAAGACATCGGCGGGCGCCGCCGCCTCGATCTGCTTGGCGAGCGGGCCGGAAGCGGCAAACGACAGGGTCACCGTCTTGCCGGTTTCCGCCTTGTAGCTTTCCGCCACCTTGCCGAGCGATTCCTTGAGGCTGGCCGCGGCGAAGACGAGCACCGGCTTGTCTTCGGCCTTGGCCTTGTGAACCATGGGCAGGGACAGCACCGCCGCGGCGGCAAGACTGAGGAGAAGACGCCTGGTCAAGGTCATAGTTATATCCTCCCGAATATAGCGATCGACAGAGTGGCGGCTTTGCCCGCCGATGGCAAGACCCCCACCGGGGCGGAGATTCATATGGCTCTTGCATTAATTGCCGGCGCCGGCGTCGTCGGCCTCGCCGCCGGGCGGGCGCTCGCGCTTGCCGGGCACGAAGTGGTGATCGCCGAAGCGGCCGCCGCCGTCGGCACCGGCATTTCCGCCCGCAACAGCGAGGTGATTCACGCCGGCCTCTATTACCCGACCGGCAGCCTGCGCCACCGCCATTGCGTCGGCGGGCGGCGGCTGCTCTATGCCTATGCCCGCGACCATGGCATCGCCCACGCCCGGCCCGGCAAGCTGGTGGTGGCGACCACGGCGGCCGAGACCGGCCGAATCGAGGCGATCCACGCCCTGGGCCTTGCCAATGGGGTCGAGACCCTGCGCCTGCTGTCGGCGGCCGAGGCCCGGGCGCTGGAACCGGCGCTGGCCTGCACCGCCGCCCTGCACAGCCCGGAGACCGGCATCATCGACGCCCACGGCCTGATGCTGGCGCTTCTGGGCGAGATCGAGGACCACGGCGGCGCCATCGCCCTCGACACCCCGGTGCTGCGCCTTGAATACCGGGAACGCCGCTGGCAGGTCGGGTTCGGGGGCGCCGACGCGGGCACGATCGAGGCCGATCTGGTCGTCAATGCCGCCGGCCTCGGCGCCCAGGCCCTGGCCCGGAACATTGCCGGCCTCGATCCGGCGCTGGTGCCGCCCCTCGTCCTGGCCAAGGGCAATTATTTCTCCTACCAGGGCCGGCCGGCCTTCCGGCACCTGATCTATCCGGCGCCGGTCGACGGCGGCCTCGGCGTCCATGTCACCCTGGATCTTGCGGGCCGCATGCGCTTCGGCCCCGATGTCGAATGGCCGGCGGCCGAGGATTACACCGTCGACCCCGCCCGGATGGCCGGTTTCGAGGCCGGGATCCGGCGCTATTGGCCGGGCCTGCCGGCCGGCCGCCTCGCCCCCGATTACGCCGGCATCCGGCCGAAGCTGACCGGCCCCGGCGCGGCACCGGCGGATTTCCTGGTGCAGGGCCCGGCGGACCACGGCCTGCCCGGCCTGGTCAATCTGTTCGGGATCGAAAGCCCGGGCCTGACCGCCTGCCTGTCGCTGGGGGCCGCGGTCGCCGAAGCGCTGAAGGGATAGGCGTCAGCCGCCGCCGTCGTCGTCGGCGGCGCCGCGGCGACGGTGCTGGACCAGGGCGATATCGTCCAATTCGTCCTGTTCCGCCTTGTCGAGGGCGGCCTTCCGCTGCCGGGCCTTCATCTCGGCGGCGATCTCGAATTTCTTCACGTCCTGGAAGGCGACGGCGACCGCATTGGCCGCGGCCTCGATCTTGGGCGCCAGTTCGTCGATGGTGCGCAGCATGGTCTGGCGCCTTTGCCGCGCGCCTTCGAGATAGGCGGCGAACTGGCCGATCAGTTCGGGCTGGTCCGCCGCGGCCTGGCGCTCGCGCTCGATCTCGCCGTCGAGCAGCAGGATCTTGCGGTCCATCTCCGCCCGCATCTGTTCCAGTTCCGCCAGCATGCGGCGCTTCTCGTCGAGCTGGCGCTGGTGCAGGCGGATCAGGGTGGGCAGGCCGCGCTTGCTTGCCATGCGCCTAGTCCATCACTGGCGCCAGGACGGCGGCCAGTTCGGCATAGCCCTGTTCCAGGGTCGACGGCTCCTTCTTCGCCTGGCCGAGGAAATCCTCCAGCGGCTGGCGCAGGTCGATTGCCGTGTCGACCTCCTCGTTCGAGCCGCGGCGATAGGCGCCGAGGCGAATCATCTCGGCCATGTCCTCATAGGCCGACATATAGCGCCGGGCGGTCCGGACCAGCCGGTTCTGCTCGGGCGTGTTGCAGCCCGGCATGGTCCGGCTGACCGAGCGCAGGATGTTGATCGCCGGGAAGCGGCCGCGTTCCGCGATCGTCCGCTCCAGCACGATATGGCCGTCGAGAATGCCGCGCACCGCGTCCGCCACCGGCTCGTTGTGGTCGTCGCCCTCGACCAGGACGGTGAACAGCCCGGTGATCGAGCCCCGCCCGGTGCCCGGCCCCGCCCGTTCGAGAAGTTTCGGCAATTCGGCGAAGACCGTCGGCGTATAGCCCTTGGAGGTCGGCGGCTCCCCGCCCGAGAGGCCGATCTCGCGCTGGGCCATGGCGAAGCGGGTGACCGAATCCATCAGGCAGAGCACGTCCTTGCCCTGGTCGCGGAAATATTCGGCCACGGTCAGGGTCATATGCGCCGCCTGGCGCCGCATCAGGGCGCTTTCGTCCGAGGTGGCGACGACGACGACGGAACGGGCCAGGCCATCCGGCCCGAGGTCGTCCTCAATGAATTCCCGCGCCTCGCGCCCGCGCTCGCCGACCAGGCCGATGACGATGACATCGGCGCCCGAATAGCGCGCCAGCATCGACAGCAGCGACGACTTGCCGACGCCCGAGCCGGCGAAAATGCCCATGCGCTGGCCGCGGCAGCACGACAGGAAGGTGTTCATGGCGCGCACGCCCAGCTCGATCTTGTCGCCCACGCGGTTGCGCTGGTGGGCCGGCGGCGGCTGGCGCTTCAGGGGATAGGCTTCGGCGCCCCGGGGCAATTCGCCGCCGTCGTCGACCGGCCGGCCCAGGGAATCGATCACCCGGCCCAGCCATTGGTCGGAGGGATAGACGGCGGCGGTGCCGTCCTCGATGATCACCCGCGCCCCCATGCCGACCGCATCCATCGGCCCGAACGGCATGGCCAGCGCCCGGTTCTCGGAAAAGCCGACCACTTCCGCCAGGGTTTCGCGGCCGTCGCGCCCGACGAGGCGCATGCGCGAGCCGACCCCGACCTTGCCCTTCACCCCCGCCACCTCGACCACGAGGCCCTGCACGGCCACCACCCGGGCGAACCTCGTGGCCGTCGGCATGCCGGCGATTTCGGCGATCAGGGCCTGCAAGGGCGCGCTCTCCCCAGGATGACGAATGATGGCGGGCATGATGCGCCGGGGAAACTTAACCGTCGGTAAAGGCCGAAAGCCCGGCGCGGCGGGTTCCGGTTGCATTGGACGTTCGTTAAGGGCACATTAACCTTTATGAACGAAGGCCGTCGCGAGGCGAAGCGGCAGGGGGTGCCAATGCGCGTGCTTCTGATCGAGGACGATCCGCAACTGTCGAAGAGCATCGAGCTGATGCTGGGGTCGGACGGACTGAACGTCTATGCCACCGACCTCGGCGAGGAAGGGCTCGACCTCGGCAAGCTCTATGACTATGACATCATCCTTCTCGACCTGAACCTGCCGGACATGAGCGGGTTCGACGTCCTGAAGAAGCTGCGCGCCGCCCGGGTGAATACGCCGATCCTGATCCTGACCGGCATCAGCGGCATCGATTCCAAGGTGAAGGGCCTCGGCTTCGGCGCCGACGACTATGTGACCAAGCCCTTCCACAAGGAGGAGCTGATCGCCCGCATCCATGCCATCGTCCGCCGCTCCAAGGGCCATTCCCAGTCGCAGATCGTGACCGGCCGCATGTCCGTGAACCTCGACGCCAAGACCGTCGAGGTCGACGGTAAGCCGGTGCATCTGACCGGCAAGGAATACGGCATGCTGGAACTGCTGTCGCTGCGCAAGGGCACGACCCTGACCAAGGAAATGTTCCTGAACCACCTCTATGGCGGCATGGACGAGCCGGAACTGAAGATCATCGACGTCTTCATCTGCAAGCTGCGCAAGAAGCTGACCACGGCGACCGGCGGCGAGAATTACATCGAGACCGTCTGGGGCCGGGGTTACGTCCTGCGCGAGCAGGCGGAAGCGGAACCGGCCGAGGGCGGCAAGGCCCGCACCGCCTGATCGCGGGGGGCTGAGCGCGGGGGGCGGGCCGGCCCTATTCGGCCGCCTGCCGGTGTCTCGCCTCCCGGTATTTGGAGGCGTCGGTGGTATATTCCGCGTGGCCGTAGTCGACCAGCAGGCGGTCCAGCTTGCGGATCAGCCGGCGGTCGGCCCAGCCGGCCAGGCCCGGCGTGCGCAGCGCCAGCTTGTAGAATTTCTGGCGCCCGTAGATGAAGAGGCCAAGGGCGACGAAGACCGCATGGTCGTAGGGCCGCAGCGCCACCCCCATCAAGGCCGCCTTGCCCGTGGTATCGCCCCGCAGGAACGAGCGGTTGAAGAAGACGCGGGCGAAACTCCGTTCCAGGGCATTGAAGATCCGGCTCTTCAGCGAGCGGTCGGCCGGGAAATAGGCCGCCATCGTAGCCCTGACCAGGGCGCCGCAGGTCGCATCGTCGTAACCGTCGCGCAGCGTGCCGCTATAGACGGTCATGGCGTCATAGATGCCCTGGGGCGTCGTCGGCAGCAGGTCTTCCGGCAGGCCGAGCAGCCAGCAGCGATAGCGGTTGAACTCGACGAAGGCGCGTTCCCCCGGGGTGAAACTCAGGCGCCCCTGGGCCAGCATCTTGAAGGCGAGCAGGAAGACGCCGATCGTCCCCGCCGGCATCTGGTCGACCTGGGGCACCGGAATGCCGTAGACCGAGACATCCCAGGTCTTTCCGCCGCGCAGCACGTTGAAGCGGACCATGGAATGCATCAGGCGCACCATGGCCGCCGCCTTGAAGCCGGCGCCGAACCGGCCGAGCGCGCCCGGCAGCGCCGTCGTCGTGAAGAAACTGGCGGTTTCCTTGATCCGGCGCACCGCCGTCTCGTGGGATAGGGTGCCGGTCAGCGCCATGGGCAGGGCCGAATATTTGTTCAGGAAGGTGGCGACGAAGGCGCCGCGCACCACGAAGGGGGCCAGATTGGCCGAGGCATTGCGGCTGAAGCGGGCGCCCGCTTCGATCAGGCTCATGTCGATCCAGTCGGGCGTCGCCTCCATGGCGCGGATGAAGGCGACCAGTTCCGGCGGCGCCTCCGCCACCTGCTCGACGCCCTTGTCGCAGGCCTCGGTCAGCATGCCGACAAGGCGGCGGAAACCATATTCCGGCATCAGGGCGGCATAGGCATCGGCGACATTGTCGCCCAGCATCGTATAGGCGCGGGCGCGGGCCACCGTCCCGGGATCGGCCAGCAGGCGGCGCCGATGCGCCTCGCCGGTCTCGCCGCGGACCGTGCTCCTGATTTCCGGCGCGCCGGCGAAACGTTCCGGCGCAAGCGAGAAATCGACCTTGCCGTACATGGCCGGCAGGCGCGCCGCCTGCGCCGCCACCCGGGCCTCCAGATCCGCCAGGCTTTCCATCATCCCCCCCGGAAACTTACATTTAATAAGTTATATTTTGTAAGTTAATCTCGGCCCGTGACCGACGCAAGCAGAAATCCGATCGCCGCCCGGCCCGCGCCGCGCCGGCGCATGAGCGTGGACGAACGGCGCGACCAGATCCTGGACGCCGTCCGCGACCTCGTGGATGCCGAGGGTTTCCATGCCGTGGCCATGGACCGCATCGCCCAGGCCTGCGGCATCACCCGCACCCTGATCTATCAGCAGTTCGGCAATCTGCCGGGCCTGCTGCTGGCCATGGTCGACCGGGAATTCGGCCGCGCCGCCGCCGCTTTCCAGCGGGCGGAACGGCGACCGCCCGCCCCCGGCCAGTCGCGCTTCGCGGCCGGGGTCGCCGGCGTCCTCGAAGCGGTCGATGCCGATCCCGCCACCTGGCGCATGCTGCTGATGCCGAGCCAGGGCGGCCCGCCCGAGCTTTACGAGCGGCTGGAACAGGCGCGCAGCCTGACCCGCGCCCATATGAACGAAGCCCTGCTCGCCGCCGATCCCGCCCTCTCCAGCCTGACCAACCCGGACCGGGCGCTGGCTATCGCCATGCTGCACACCATGTCCCAGGAACTGGTCCGGCTGCGCCTGCGCGATCCCGCCGCCTATACCGCCGAGCGCCTGCTGGCCCAGGCGGAATGGATGAACAAGGCGATGTTCGGGCGAAAGCCGGGCACGCCGGCGCCCTGATTCCCCAAACCGCCGCGTGCCTTGCGGCAAACCGGTTTCCACTTTGCCGGAAACCGCGCTAGTCTCCGCTCAGAAGCTGCTTTCAGAAGTCATCTTGTCCACGACCGCATCGCCCCGCAGCGCCCCGCCGGCGCCGTCCCGTTCCCGCCCGCGCCGTTCCGCGACGCGCAGCGAGGAATTGCGCCTCGTCATCGCCGACGAGATCGTGCAGGGCCGCCTGACCCCCGGCACCCCGCTCGAAGAGGTCGAGATCGCCAAGCGTTTCGGCGTTTCCCGCACCCCGGTGCGCGAGGCGATCCGCGAGCTTGCCGCCTCCGGCCTGGTCGAGGCCCGGCCGCATCGGAGCGCGCTGGTGGCGCTGCCCTCGCTGGACCGGCTGCGCGGCATGTTCGAGGTCATGGCGGAACTGGAGGCGATCTGCGCCGGCCTCGCCGCCCTGAACATGACCAGCGCCGAGCGCCTGAACCTCGAAAAACTGCACGGGCAGCTGGGCGAACTGGTGCGCCAGGGCGATCCCCAGCGTTACCACGAGCAGAACGAATATTTCCACAGCGCCATCTATCACGGCAGCCACAACGACTATCTGGCCGAGATCACCCTGGCGACGCGGGCGCGCCTGTCGCCCTTCCGCCGGGCGCAGTTCCGCACCCTCGGCCGCCTCGCCCTGTCCCATGCCGAGCACGACCGGGTGGTCACCGCCATCGTCCGCGGCGACAAGGCGGGCGCGGAAGGCGCCATGCGCGGCCATATCACCGTGGTCGAAGCGACCTACGAGCGCTACAGCGCCCTGGCCGGCGCCTGATGGCCCCTACCCCGTGCGGGTGACGGCGCTCGGCGCATTCACTTCCGCCGCCCGCTTCACCGCATCGTAATAGGATGGGAACGGCGGCCGGTCGACGTAACGCCCGGCGCCCCGGACCGTGCGCACGTCGCCATCCCTGTAGACGACGGCGCCGTTGGCGATGGTGACCGTGTTGATCCCCTTCACCACCATGCCCTCGAAGATGTTGAAATCGATCTTCTGGTGATGGCTGTCCTTCGAGATGGTGCGTTCCCGCGCCGGGTCCCAGATCACGATGTCGGCATCCGCGCCGGGCGCGATCAGGCCCTTCCTTGGATAGATGTTGAAGATCCGCGCCGCATTGGTCGAGGTGACGGCGACGAATTCGGACGGGGTCAGGCGCCCGCTGTTGACGCCATGGTGCCACAGCACATGCATCCGGTCCTCGACCCCGCCGGTGCCGTTCGGGATCTGGGTGAAATTATTGTGGCCCATGCGCTTCTGCGGCGTGCAGAAGCAGCAGTGGTCGGTCGCCGTCGTTTGCAGCATGCCGGCCTGAAGGCCGCGCCACAGCGCCTCCTGATGCGCCTTGGGGCGGAACGGCGGGCTCATGACATGGTGCGCGGCGTAATCCCAATCGTTATGGCGATAGACGCCGTCGTCGACCAGCAGATGGCCGGCCAGGACCTCGCCGAACACGCGCTGGCCCTCGTTCCGGGCCCTGGTGATCGCCTGCAGGCTTTCGATGCAGGAATTATGGACGATATAAAGGGGGACGTTCAGCACCTGGGCGATGCGGATGGCGCGGTCCGCCGCCTCGCCCTCCACCGCCGAGGGGCGGGACTGGGGATGTCCCTCCGGCCCGGTGATGCCCATGGCCAGCAATTGCTGCTGGAGATGGGCGACCAGCTCGCCGTTCTCGGCATGGACGGTGCACAGCGCCCCCAGTTCGCGCGCCCGGGTGAAGGAATTCACCAGCACCTCGTCGTCGCACATGATGGCGCCCTTGTAGGCCATGAAATGCTTGAAGCTGTTGACCCCCAGCTCGTTCACCAGGGTGCCCATGGCGGCGCGGACACTGTCGCTCCACCAGGTGACGGCGACGTGGAAACTGTAATCGGTCGCGGCCTTTCCGGCCCAGCCGCGCCAGGTGTGATAGGCGTCCAGCAAGTCCTGCTGCGGGCTGGGGATGACGAAATCGATGATCGTGGTGGTGCCGCCCACCGCGCCGGCCGTGGTGCCGGAATAGAAATCCTCGGACGCCACCGTGCCCATGAAGGGCAGTTCCATATGGGTATGGGGATCGATGCCGCCGGGCATGACATAGGCCCCGCCCGCATCGATCACCTCGGCGCCGGCCGGCGCCTCGAGGTCCGGGCCGACGGCGACCACCTTGCCGTCCGCGACCAGCACGTCGGCCCGTTGCGTGAAATCCGCATTGACCACCGTTCCGCCCTTGACCAGCAACGCCATCGCCGTGCCTCCCGCTTTTGAGAATGGACACCGAAAGGGTGGCGCCGCGCCCGATGGCGGGCACCACAAGGTTCATTACATCTTGTCCGTGACCACATGGGTCCAGGCGCCGACCGGCTCCTTGGTGATTACGGGGTCGGAACCGCCGGTCATGATGGTCTTCACCGTGCGCTCGTAGTCGGCGGGATCGAGGACGCCGGTGGTGCCCGCGGTGAGCAGGTTCACTTCCTTCATCATGCGGATCTGATGGGCCTCGGTCTGGGCGCCGGTCGCGTCGTTGTCGAGGACGATCTTGGCCGCCGCCTCAGGGTTTTCCCGGGCCCAGGCCCAGCCTTCCATCGACGCCTTGACGAATTTCCCCATGGCCTCGACGAACTTCGGGTCCTTCAGGCGGTCTTCGAGGACATAGAGACCGTCCTCGAGGGTCGCCACCCCTTCGTCCTCATACTTGAAGACGATCAGGTCCTCCGCCTTCAGGCCGCCGTCGATGACCTGCCAATATTCGTTGTAGGTCATGGTCGAGACGCAATCCGCCTGCTTCTGCAGGATGGGATCGACGTTGAAGCCCTGCTTCAGGACCGTAACCCCGGCCGGCCCGCCGCTGGTCGGGATGCCCAGCTTCGCCATCCAGGCGAGGAAGGGATATTCATTGCCGAAGAACCAGACGCCCAGCGTCTTGCCCGGGAAATCCGCCGGGGTCTTGATGCCGGTTTCCTTGCGACAGGTCAGCATCATGCCCGAGCGCTTGAACGGCTGGGCGATGTTGACCAGGGCGACGCCCTTCTCGCGCGAGGCGAGCGCCGAGGGCATCCAATCGATGATGACGTCGGCGCCGCCGCCGGCGATCACCTGGGGCGGGGCCACGTCGGGCCCGCCGGGGTTGATGGTGACGTCGAGCCCGGCCTTCTCGTAGAAGCCCTTTTCCTTGGCGACGTAATAGCCGGCGAATTGCGCCTGGGTCACCCACTTCAGTTGCAGGGTGACCTTTTCCGCCGCCTCGGCGGAAAAGGCGCCCAGCGCCGCCGCGAACAATGCCGCACCCGCGATCAGTCTCTTCATGCCCCGCACTCCCTTAATGTCGCTGACGATAGGAAGGATGCCAGAAGGTGAGCCGGCGTTCCGCCAGCGCCACCGTCCCGTAGAAAGCCGAACCGGCGATCGCGGCCAGCACGATCTCGGCCCAGACCATGTCCAGATTCATGCGCCCGACCTCGGTCGAGATGCGAAAGCCCATGCCGACGATGGGCGTGCCGAAGAATTCGGCAACGATGGCGCCGATCAGGGCCAGCGTCGAATTGATCTTCAGCGCGTTGAAGATGAAGGGCAAGGCCGCCGGCAGGCGCAACGCCAGCAAGGTCTGGCCATGGCCGGCGGCATAGGTGCGCAGCAATTCGCGCTCCGCCGTGCCGGCCGCAGCCAGCCCCGCCACCGTGTTCACCAGCATCGGGAAGAAGGTCATGATCACGACCACCGCCGCCTTCGACGGCCAGTCGAAGCCGAACCACATGACCATGATCGGCGCGATCCCGACGATCGGCAGGGCGGAGGCGAGATTGCCCAGGGGCAGCAGCCCCCGTTGCAGGAAAGGCACCCGATCGGCCAGCAGGGCGACCAGGAACCCGGCGCCGCAGCCGATCGCGTAACCGATCAGGACCGCCTGGAGGAAGGTCTGGCGGAAATCCGCCAGCAGCACGTCGAGCGAGCCGGCGAAACGCGCCGCGATCAGCCCCGGCGACGGCAGCAGCACCTGCGGCACGCCATAGCCGATGGTGACCGCCTGCCACAGGAACAGCAGCCACAGGCCGAACAGCAGCGGCACCGAAAGATCGGCCAGCAGCCGGCCGAAACGCCCCTCCAGGCGCGCCGCGGCCGCCAGCGACAGCCCCCGCCACAGCAACAGGGTCAGCGCGACCAGGGACAGGGCATAGCCGAACCCCGCCGTCCCCGCCCCCTGCCCGGTCAGGCAGGCGAGGGCGCCGGCAAAGGCGACCGCCAGGAAGACCAGGGCATGGCGGAGCGCCGTCATCGCCGCCCCCCCATGGCCCGCAACACCAGGCGTTCCGCAAGGCCGACCAGGGCGACCAGGACCGCCGCGAGCACGGCCGCCGCGACCAGCGCCGACCAGATCTGGATCGTCTGCCCGTAATAGGAGCCGGCAAGCAGGCGGGCGCCAAGGCCGGCCTGGGCCCCGGTCGGCAGTTCGGCGATGATCGCGCCGACCAGGCTGATCGACACCGCCACCTTCAGGCTGGCGAACAGGAAGGGCAGCGCCGACGGCCAGCGCAGGTAGCGGAAGACTTGGGCCCGGCCGGCGCTATAGGTCCGCATCAGGTCCATCTGCAACAGGTCCGGGGCCCGCAGCCCCTTCGCCATGCCGATGGCGACCGGAAAGAAGCAGAGATAGGTCGAAATCACCGCCTTGGGCACCAGCCCCTTCAGGCCGATGGCGCCGAGAACCACGATGATCATGGGCGCGATCGCCAGGATCGGAATGGTCTGGGAGGCGATGATCCAAGGCATCAGGCTTTTTTCCAGGACCCGGACATGGACGATCCCGACCGCGAGCAGGATGCCGAGCAAAGTGCCCGCGGCAAAACCGAGCAGGGTGGACGACAGCGTCACCCAGCCGTGATAGACGAGGCTGCGCTTCGAGGTGACATCGGTCTCCGCCACCGTCTTCCACAATTCCGCCAGCACCTGATGCGGCGCCGGCAGCAGCGGCCGCTCCTGCGCCCAGGTCGCCCGCACCAGATCGCCGAACGTCCAGTCCGCCCCCGCCCGGGCGAAGGCATCGATCTGCAAGGGCGCGTTCAGCCAGGCCGCCCCCGCATACCAGAGCACGACCAGCCCGAGGCCGACGACCGCGACCGGCAGCCCGCGCCCGACGACGGGACAGAAGGATTGGCGCAGGGCGGTCGTCGCGGCCATGGCGTCAATCCTCATAGGCGTGGCCGGCGCGCAGGCCCTCGCGCACCCGGTGGGCGACGGCGAGGAATGCCGGCGTCTCGCGGATGTCGAGGGTGCGGTCGCGCGGGAAGTCGGTCTCGATCACGTCGATGATGCGGCCCGGCCGGGGCGACATGACGACGATCTTGCTGGACAGGAACACCGCCTCCGGAATCGAATGGGTGACGAAGACCACCGTCTTGCCCGTGCGCTCCCAAAGGCGCAGCAATTGCTCGTTCAGATGGTCGCGCACGATCTCGTCCAGGGCGCCGAAGGGTTCGTCCATCAGCAGGAGATCAGGCTCGAAGGACAGCGCCCGCGCGATCGAGGCGCGCTGCTGCATGCCGCCCGAAAGCTGCCAGGGGAATTTCCGCTCGAAACCGGCCAGGTTCACCAGGGCCAGATATTGCCTGGCCCGGGCCTGCCGCTCCGCCTTGGGCAGGCCCATGATTTCAAGCGGCAGGGTCACGTTCCGCTCGATCGTCCGCCAGGGATAGAGCGCGGGGGCCTGGAAGACATAGCCATAGGCGCGGGCGAGGCGGGCCTGTTCGGGGCTGAGGCCGTTCACCTTGATAGTGCCCGCCGTCGCCCGTTCGAGATCGGCGATCACGCGCAGCAGCGTGGTCTTGCCGCAGCCGGACGGCCCGATGAAGGAGACGAAATCGCCCCGCTCGATGGCGAGATCGACATTGGACAAGGCATAGACCGGGCCGTCCCGCGTCTCGAACGTCAGGGACAGGCCGGCGATATCGACGGCGCGCCGCTTGTCCACGTGAATCTTGCCCACCTCAGGCGACCGCGCCCGCTTTTTCCAGGATGGCGCGGAGCAGCACCTGCCCCCCGGCCGAGACCCATTCCGGGGTCGCGTCCTCGATCTCGTTGTGGGAAATGCCGTCGATGCAGGGGATGAAGACCATGCCGGTGGGGGCGACACGCGCCAGGTAACAGGCGTCGTGGCCCGCGCCCGAAACCATGTCGCGCGCGGTGAAGCCGTGCTCGGCCACGCCTTTCCGCACCGCCTCGATGCAGCCGTCGTCGAAATGGACCGGGGCGTAGTAGAAGATCTGCTCGATCCCGGCATCGAGGCCGATCTCGCCGCAGATGCGGGCGACACCGTCGCGCATCGCCTTGTCCATGGCGGCCAGCGTCCCGTCCTCCGGGTGGCGGAAGTCGATGGTCATGAACACCTTGCCCGGGATGACGTTCCGGGAATTGGGATAGACCTGCATCATGCCGACCGTGGCGCAGGCGCGGGGCGCGAACTGAAGGCCGATCCGGTTGACCAGATCGACGATGCGGGCCGCCCCCAGCAGGGCATCCTTCCGCCTGGTCATCGGCGTCGGGCCGGCGTGGCTCTCGACCCCGGTGAGGTTCAATTCGTACCAGCGCTGGCCCTGGGCATCGGTGACGACGCCGATGGTCTTGCCCTCGGCTTCCAGGATCGGGCCCTGTTCGATATGGGCCTCGAAATAGGCATGGACCGGGCGGCCGACCTCGGCCGCGCCGGCATAGCCGATGCGCGCCAGTTCCTGGCCCATGGTCTTCCCTTCGACATCCGCCCGCGACAGGCCGTAGTCGAGATCGAAGACCCCGGCGAAGACGCCCGACGCCACCATGGCCGGAGCGAAGCGCGAGCCTTCCTCGTTGGTCCAGACCGCGACCTCGACCGGGTGTTCGGTCTCGAGGCCGAGATCGTTCAGGCTGCGCACCACCTCGAGCCCGGCGAGCACGCCGTAGACCCCGTCGAAACGGCCGCCGGTCGGCTGGCTGTCGAGATGGGAGCCGGTGACCACCGGCGGCAGGTCGTTGTTCCGGCCCGGGCGGCGGGCGAAGATATTGCCGATGCGATCGACGGTGATGCTGCAGCCGGCGGTCCGGCACCAGTCGACGAAAAGATCGCGGCCGGCCTTGTCGACATCGGTCAGGGCCAGGCGGCAGACCCCGCCCTTCGGCGTCGCGCCGATCTGCGCCATGTCCATCAGGCTTTGCCACAGGCGGTCGCCATTGATCGAAAGATTGCGCTGCTCGGCCATCATCGCACCCCGGTTTCACCCTTCGACTCAACGCACCAAACCTGACCGATCGGTCAAGACAGCTTCGCGCCGCCCCGCCCCGCGATCAACAAAATTTAAGCACCACTTTCGCCGTAGAACCAGGGGTGCCCAAGGATCGATCACTCATTCCGCCGCCTGCCGGTTCGGGTTGTTCGGGTGGGTGGTCCAATTGCTGTAGCTTTTGCCCATCTCGCGGCCGGTGCGGGGATCGATGCCGACCACCGGCTCCATGGTGATGCAGTCCTCGATCGGGCAGACGCTGGCGCAGAGATTGCAGCCGACGCATTCCTCGTCGATCACCTCGAACTTGCGCCTGCCGTCCACGGTCGCGGTGATCGCCTGATGGGACGTATCCTCGCAGGCGATGTGGCAGCGCCCGCAGGAGACGCATTTATCCGGGTCGATCCGCGCCTTCACCGCATAGTCGAGGTTCAGATATTGCCAGTCGGTGACGGTGGGCACGGCGCCGGCGACGAAATCGGCGGTGGCGCCATAGCCCTTGCCGTCCATCCAGGCGGACAGGCCGGTGAGCATTTCCTGCACCACACGGAAGCCATAGACCATGGCGGCGGTGCAGACCTGGACGTTGCCGGCGCCGAGCGCCATGAATTCCGCCGCATCGCGCCAGGTGGTGATGCCGCCGATGCCCGAGATCGGCAGGCCCCGGGTTTCCGCATCGCGGGCGATTTCCGCCACCATGTTCATGGCGATCGGCTTCACCGCCGGGCCGCAATAGCCGCCGTGGGTGCCCTTGCCATCGGTCGCGGGCGAGATCGCCATGGCATCGAGATCGACGCCGACGATCGAATTGATCGTATTGATCAGCGAAACCGCATCGGCACCGCCCCGTTTCGCCGCCCGCGCCGGGCCGCGGATATCGGCGATATTGGGGGTCAGCTTCACGATCACCGGCATGCGGCTGTGCTGCTTGCACCAGCGGGTGACCATTTCGACATAGTCCGGCACCTGCCCGACGGCGGAGCCCATGCCCCGTTCCGACATGCCGTGGGGACAGCCGAAATTCAATTCGACACCGTCCGCCTCGGTCTCCTCGACCTGCTTCAGGATCGCCTTCCAGCTGTCCTCGACACAGGGCACCATGAGGGAGACGACCAGCGCCCGGTCCTTCCAGTCGCGCTTCACCTGCTTGATTTCCTGGAGGTTCAACTCCAGCGGCCGGTCGGTGATCAATTCGATGTTGTTGAAGCCGAGCACGCGGCGGTCCGGCCCATGGATGGCGCCGTAACGCGGGCCGTTGACATTGACCACCGGCGGCCCCGCCTCGCCCAATGTCTTCCAGACCACGCCGCCCCAGCCCGCCCGATAGGCACGCACCACGTTATAGGCCTTGTCGGTCGGCGGCGCCGAGGCCAGCCAGAACGGATTGGGCGACTTGATGCCGGCGAAGGTGGACGTCAGATCAGCCATGCTCGCTCTCCCTCACGCCTTCAGATAGTGGTCGATGGCGCGGGCCGCCACCTTGCCGTCCTCGACCGCCGCGACGGTCAGGTCTTTTCCGCCGGCGATGCAGTCGCCCCCGGCCCAGACGCCGGGGCGCGACGTCGCCCGTTCCCCGTCCACCTTGATCCGCCCGCCCTCGAAAGCGAGGCCGTCCAGCCCCGGGGGCGCCAGCTTCTGCCCCACCGCCTCGAACACTTGATCGGCGGGGAGCGTCAGCGTCTCGCCCGTGCCGCCGGCATAGGCGAATTCAGCCGCCGTAACCCGGCCGTTCTCGCCGAGATAGCGCTTCGGCCGCAAGCAGGTCCGGATCCGGACGTCGCGGGTGCGCGCCACCTCGCGCTCATAGGGGCTGGCCTTCATCGCCGCCTCGTCGCCGCGATAGACGATGGTGACATCCTCCGCCCCGAGCAGGCGGGCCTGCACCGCGACATCGATCGCGGTCATGCCGCCGCCGATGACGACGACACGCCGCCCGACCGCCGCCGGCTCGCCCTGGCGCAGGCGGGCGATGAAGCCGACCGCATCGGCGATACCGGCAAGGCCGGCGCCCTCGATCCCCGCCGCATTGACCGCGCCGAGCCCGAGGCCGAGAAAGACCGCATCGAACCCGGCGGCCAGCCCGTCCAGGGTGACATCGGCGCCAAGGGCGCTGCCGTGGCGGATCTCGATCCCGCCGAGCCCGAGGATATAATCGACCTCGCGCTGGGCGATATTGCCCACCGCCTTATAGGCGGCGATGCCGTATTCGTTGAGGCCGCCCGCCTTCGGCCGCGCCTCGAACACGGTGACCGCATGGCCGGCCAGCGCCAGGGCATGGGCGCAGGCGAGGCCCGCCGGCCCGGCGCCGACCACCGCCACCACCTTCCCCGTCGGCGCCGCGCGGGTGAAGATCTGGCGGCCGTCGTCCAGCAGGGCATCGGTCGCATGGCGTTGCAGCAGGCCGATCTGCACCGGCGCCTGTTCGCCCGCGTTGCGGACGCAGGCTTCCTCGCACAATTGCTCGGTCGGGCAGACGCGGGCGCACATGCTGCCCATGATATTGCTGGCGAGGATGGTTTCCGCCGCGCCCAGGTCGTTGCCGGTCGCGATCTGGCGGATGAAGAGCGGAATGTCGATCGAGGTCGGGCAAGCGGTGGCGCAGGGCGCATCGTAACAGAAGTAGCAGCGCTCCGCCTCCACCCGCGCCGCATGGGCGCCCAGGGGCGCATGCAGGTCGGTGAAAATCGCCCCCTTGGGACAGGACCCGCCGTTCCCCATTGTGCTGCCCCCCATTGCGCCGTCCGCCATGGCCGTCTCCCGCTCGCGTTGCCGACCCGGAAAGCTGAACAAAACTTGATCAAACGGTCAAGATTTATCGATCGGCAAAAGCAATCATTTTTCGTCACATGCAACATCCGCCGGCAAGGGGCGCGGCAGGCGGGCGAAAGCTAGGCCATTTGGAGGTTGCCCGCCCCCGCCCACCCGGCACCATGAGCCCCGACAACCCGGCACGGAAACCGGGGCAAGGCGGGGGAACGGCATGGGCGGGGGACGGGTCGGCCTGATGGTCGCGGGCAGCATGATCATGGGCGCCGCCGGCGGTGCCGCGGCCCTGGCCACGGCCCAGCGCTATGCCGACCAATTCGTCTTTTCCGCCTCGGATGCCGATACCGGCAACACCATGCGCTCGGTCGACGAGACGACCTATGGCATCCTGCACGGCACCAATCTCTCGATCGACAGCAGCGCCTATTACAAGGGCCGCTTCTCCAACGGCCCGACCTATGCCGAACTGCTGCCCGCCTATTTCGGCTTCGGCTATGACGACACCCATAATTATGCCTGGGGCGGGGCGGCCACCGGGCCCTATGGCGCGCCGATCCCCCGCCCCTCGCTGCTCGATTTTGAGACGTTTCTCGCCGATGCCACCAACCCCGAGGTCATCCTCACCCTGCTGAACGGGCTCAGCGCCTCCCTGCCCCGGCTGATCGAAGATCCCTTGAATCTCGATCCGACCAACCTGGAGCGGATCCTGGCGCCCAGTTTCATTTCGATGTTCACCGGGCATCATTCGATGCGCGCCCAGGTCGACGAGTATCTGGCGGAAAATCCGGCCACGCGGCCGGATGCGCTCTATATCGCCGGCCCCGCCTACAACAATTATTACGCCTATGGCGATACCGACCCGGTGCGCCCGGTCGACGACCAGATGGGCATGATCGACGACCTCCATGGCGCCGGCGCCCGCGACTTCATGCTGCTGGCCTATGGCGGCAGCGACGAGGACGGCGGCGACGATGCCTATGCCGCCGCCCAGCGCGCCGAGACCATCGCCCGCACCAACCAGTGGAAGCGTGAACACCCGGGGTCCAACCTCTATGTCGTCGACCTCGGCAGCTTCATCGAGGAGGTGGAGAAGGACCCGGCGAAATACGGCTTCTCCGACGATTTCCGCGGCTGCGTGCAGACCGGCCAGGCCCTGGACGCCTGCCCGGACGACCGCCTGCGCTATGATTTCGTGCACCCCACCGCCAGCGCCCACCGCATGCTGGCCGAGGTCGCCTATGCCACCATCACCAGCGCCTATGAGGGCACGCGCCAGGGTGCCGCCCTGCCCGGGCTTGCCGGCACGCTGGCGGGCCGCCGCGCGGCCAATCTCGCCGCCGCCCTGGAGGCGGCGCCCGCCGCCGGCCTGCTTGCCCTCGGCGAGGGGATGGCCGGTGCCGCCGCGGGCGAGACCAGCCTCGGCCACCGCCTCGCCCGCTGGTTCGCCCGCGCAGCCCTTGGCTTCGGCACCCGCGACGAGGGCGACGGCCGCCAGGGTTACAGCTATGTCGCGGGCGGCATCGTCGGCGGCATCGAGGCGCTGCTCGACCATGGGTTCGGTCTCGGCCTCGCGCTTTCCTATGACTATCTCGATACGGATTACGATGGGGTCGGCGGCGGCCTCGGCCTGCATGCTTTCGGTGCCACCGTCTTCGGCACCTGGCAGGCCGGGCCCCTGGCGCTGCGGGCCGAAGCCGCCTATCACCGCGACCTCTATCGCGGCATCCGCCGCAACACCGGCTTTTCGATCGAACCCGAGGCCCGGGGCGAAACCGCCGGCGAGACCATGTCCGCCGGCCTCGAAAGCCGCTATGCCCTCGCCCTCGGCGACGGCATCACGCTGACGCCGGCGCTGTCGCTGCGCTATACCCGGGTCGCGGTCGACGGCTACGAGGAGCGGGGCGCGGGCGTCCTCAACCTCCGCATGGAGGCCCAGGACGAGGACTCGCTGATCGCCGCACTGGTGGTCGAGATCAACCGCCCCACCGCCTGGGAAACCTATCGGGTAACACCGTCGCTGCGCCTCGGCCTTGTCCGGGAATTGCTGGACCGCGACCGCCTTTTCGTCTCGTCCTTCTCCAGCGGGCAGATCACCGTCGCCCCCGTGGGCACCGGGGCACGGACGGCGGCGCTCGTCGGTCTCGGTCTCGACTTCGCCGCCGACGGGTTGCGCCCGGGGGCACGCCTCGCCTTCGCCTATGACGGCCGCCTTGCCAGCGACGGGCAGGATCACACGGTCAGCGCGTCCCTCCGCGTGCCCTTCGGGCCGTAACCCTCAGATGCCGGGAAAGGCGACCGCTTCCGGGCGCTTGATCTCGATCTCGACGAAAGCCATCGGCGCGGTGCCGCCGTTCATCACATCGTGGCGGATACCGGCCGGGCGCTGGTAAGTGTCGCCGGCCTTGCGCGGCACGTCGGTCACCGCTTCACCGTCATGGACGCGCATCACGCTGTCGGTCAGCAGGACGACGAAATAGGGCCAGCCGTGCTCGTGCCAGCCGGTCACGGCGCCGGGCGCGAAATCCCAGCGCGTGATCCGCACATTCTCGTCATCCTGCTGGACGGTCGGCACCGCCGGGATCTCGCAGACGAAGGCCATGTCAGGCGACGCCGGTGATGGCGTCGTTCAGGGCATTCATCAGGCCGTCGATGTCCTCGGGCGAGGAAATGAACGGCGGCGCCAGTTGCAGCGTGTCGCCGCCGTAACGGACATAGTACCCCGCCGCCCAGCATTTCAGCGAGATTTCATAGGGCCGCAGTGCCGGCTGGCCGTTCTTCGCCTCGAACTGGATCGCCCCGGCAAGGCCGAAGTTGCGGATGTCGGTGATGTGCTTCAGGCCCTTCAGGCCGTGGATCGCCTCCTCGAAATAGGCCGCGAGTTGGCGGGCGCGTTCGGGGATGCGGTCCTTCTCGAAGATGTCCATGGCGGCAAGCCCGGCAGCACAGGCGACCGGATGGCCCGAATAAGTATAGCCATGGGGGAATTCGACCAGATAGTCCGGCCCGCCGACAGCCATGAAGGTATCGTAGATTTCCTTGGTCGCGATCACCGCGCCCATGGGCACGGTGCCGTTGGTCAGGCCCTTGGCCACATTCATGATGTCGGGCGTAACGCCAAAGGCATCGGCGCCGAAATTATAGCCGGTGCGGCCGAAGCCGGTAATCACCTCGTCGAAGATCAGCAGGATATTGTGCTTGTCGCAGAGCGCCCGCAGGCGCTGGAGGTAACCCTTGGGCGGCACCACCACGCCGGCGGAACCCGAGAACGGCTCGACGATCACGGCGGCGATGTTCGAGGCATCGTGCAGGGCGACGATTTCCTCCAGCGCATCGGCCAGCTGCACCCCGCCATTTTCCGGCAAGCCCTTCGAGAAGGCGTTTTCCGGCAGCAGGGTATGGGGCAGGTGGTCCGTATCCAGCAGCGTGCCATAGAGCTTGCGATTGCCGCCGATACCGCCCAGGCTCATGCCGCCGAAATTGACGCCGTGATAGCCCTTGGCCCGGCCGATCAGCTTGGTCTTGGTCGGCAGGCCCTTCAGGCGCCAATAGGCCCTGGCCATCTTCAGCGAGGTATCGGCGGATTCCGAGCCCGAGCCGGTGAAGAAGACATAGTCGAGGCCGGCCGGCGTCAGGCTCGCCACCTTGTTGGCCAGCTGGAAGGCGCTCGGGTGGCTGAACTGGAAGCCGGGGGCATAGTCGAGTTCGGCGATCTGGCGCGACACCGCCTCGACGATTTCCCTCCGCCGGTGGCCGGAACCGGTACACCAAAGGCCGGACAGGCTGTCATAGATCTTGCGCCCCTCGGCATCGGTGAAATGGCTGCCCTCGGCCGAGACCACCATGCGCGGGTTTTCCTTGAATTCCCGGTTGGCGGTATAGGGCATCCAATAGGCTTCCAGCTCGTCGCGGGACAGGCCCGCGGCTTTCGCCGGGTCGAACAGGGTCATCGCCATCTCCATGGATATTGCCCCCAGCATGCGCCCGGTTTTACCCTCTTCATATCCATGAGTATTTTCATTCAGTTCAGGGATTCTTGACCCATGGCCCGCGCCAAAGCCCTGCCGCCCGCCGGCGACATCGAGATCCGCCTGCTGCGGATCTTTCGCGCCGTGGTCGATTGCGGCGGCTTCACCGCGGCGGAAGTGGAACTGAACATCGGCCGCGCCGCCATTTCGATGCATATGGCCGACCTCGAAAAACGCCTGGGCCTGCGCCTGTGCCAGCGCGGCCGGGCCGGCTTTTCCCTGACCGAGGAAGGCCGGCAGGTGCACGCGGCCTGCCTGCGCCTGTTCTCCGCCCTGGAGAATTTCCGCACCGAGGTCGATACGCTGCATGCCCGCCTGCGCGGCGCCCTCGATATCGGCATCATCGACAATCTGGTCACCATGCCGCGCATGCAGGTGACCGATGCGCTGGCCGCCCTCAAGGCCGCCGGCCCCGACGTCCGGGTCAATATCCGCATGATCCCGCCGAACGACATCGAGCGCGGCGTGCTCGACGGCTCGCTCCACATCGGCGTGACGCCGGCGCTGCGCGTGCTGCCCGGCCTCGACTACCGCCCGCTCTATGACGAGGATTCCCGCCTCTACTGCGGCGCCGGCCATCCCCTCTTCACCCTGGCGGACGAGGCGATCACCGACGAGCAGATCGCCCGCGCCGAAGCCGTCGCCCCGACCTATGCCCAGACCCTGGAAGCCCGCGCCCTGCACCGCCCCCTGCGCACCACGGCGACCGCGACCGACCGCGAGGGCGTGGCCTTCCTCATCCTCACCGGGCGCTACATCGGCTATCTGCCCACCCATTATGCCGAACTCTGGGTCGGACAGGGCCGCATGCGGGCGCTGCGGCCGGACGACTACCGCTACACCACCGAATTCCGCATCGTCACCGCCAAGGGCCGCCAGCCCAATCTCGTGCTCCGCACCTATCTGGCCCTGCTGGAGCGGGACACCGGCCTAGCGGCGCCGGCAGCGGAACCCCGCGACCTTCGATTTGACAGTGATGCGGGGTGATCCGCAACAGCCGCGGCGCCAGTTGCTTCCCGCAGCCGCCGAGGGCGGCGGCTCTCATCCACGGGCCCCGGCGGTGAACAGGGCCGCCAGCCGGTCCGGGTCGATCGCCGGCACCACCCGGCCCTTGCGCCCGACCATGGTTTCCGCCGCGACCATGGCGTTGACCACCGCTTCCTCCACGATCTCGACCGCCGCCATGTAGAAGGCGTCGAGATCGTCGTTGGCGATGGCGTTCAGGGTGAAAAGCGCCGGTTCCGGCAGGGGGCCCGGGTCGTTCGCCGTGGTGAAGGCGAAGAAAATATCGCCGGAGGAATTGCCCGACGGCGTGCCGTGGCGGCCGATGCCGATGGCCGCCCGCCGCGCCAGCCGTTCCAATTGGCCGGGCAGCAGGGGCGCGTCGGTCGCCAGGATGACGATGATCGAGCCCGTCTCCTTCGACCAGATCGGGGCGGGCGGCATGATCTCGCCGATGCGCCGGCCGCAGATCTCCAGCCAGGGCCCGCGGCCGTGGTTGGCCTGGACCAGGCCGCCCACGGTGTAATCCCCCGCGCGCACCCGCACCCGGCGCGAGGCGGTGCCGGTGCCGCCCTTGTATTCATAGGCGATCATGCCGGTGCCGCCGCCGACGTTGCCCTCCGCCACCGGGCCGGCGCTGGCACCGTCGAGGGCGGCGAAGACATGGTCCTCGGTCACATGCAGGCCGCAGATATCGTTCAGCCAGCCGTCGTAAGTCTCGCCCACCACGGGCAGCAGCCACAGGTCGTCCGCCGCCTCGGCGAAGCGGCGCATCATCCAGCGGTTGATGCCGTGATGGACCAGGCCGAGCGAGGCGGTATTGGTGATGGCGATGGGGCCGACGCTCCAGCCGCCGTCGCGCACCCAATGGGCGCCGGTCAATTCGCCGTTGCCGTTCATCGAAAAGACGCCGGACCAGACCGGGTGCAGCAATTGCCCCGCCGGCCGGGGCAGGATCGCGGTGACGCCGGTGCGCACCGGCCCGTCGGCCTCGATCAGGGTGGTGACCCCGACCGTCACCCCCGGAACATCGGTGATCGCATTGAGGGGGCCGGGCGTGCCGCGGAACGGAATGCCCAGGGCGCGGGCGCGGCGGCGGCCGTTCGGGGCAACCAGGGCATCGGTCATCGCAATCCTCCCATCCGGCCATCAGCATGGCAGGCCGGCGATAGCGGCGGCAAGCGCGCCTTGCCCCTTGCATCGCGGGCCGGCGCCGCCTTCCATGGCGCCGGATCCATTCCAGGGAGGCGCACATGCATATCGAACTTGGCGGCAAGACCGCCCTCGTCACCGGATCGACCGGCGGCATCGGCAAGGCGATCGCGACCGGGCTTGCCGCCGCCGGCGCCAGGGTCGCGATCAACGGCCGGGGCGCGGAACGGGTCGCCGCCGCGATCGAGGCGATCGGGGCCCGATGCCCGGGTGCCGAACTGATCGCCGCCCCGGGCGACATCGGCACCGCGGACGGCGTGGCGGCGGTGGTCGCGGCCCTGCCCGCCGTCGACATCCTGGTGAACAATGCCGGGATCTTCGCGCCCCAGGGCTTCTTCGACATTCCCGACAGCGAATGGACCCGGTTCTTCGAGGTCAACGTCCTCTCCGGCGTACGGCTGGCGCGGGCCTATATGCCGGGGATGCTGGCGGCGAACTGGGGCCGGATCGTCTTCATCTCGTCCGAATCCGCCCTCCACATCCCGGCCGAGATGATCCATTACGGCGTCTCGAAGACGGCGCAACTGGCCGTCTCGCGCGGGCTGGCGGAATTGACGGCGGGCACCGGCGTCACCGTCAACAGCGTGCTGCCGGGCCCGACGCGCTCGGACGGGGTCGAAGACTTCCTGACCGCCATGGCCGGCGGCGGCGGCGGCGGGATCGACGACATCGCCGCCGGCTTCGTGAAGCAATTGCGCCCGACCTCGCTGCTGCAACGCTTCGCCACGGTCGAGGAAGTGGCGAACATGGTGGTCTATGCCTGTTCCAAACAGGCCTCCGCCACCAATGGCGCGGCGCTGCGGGTCGAGGGGGGTATCGTCCGCACCATCGCCTGATCAGGCCAGCCGGGTATAGCGCTGAAGGGCCGCCGCCAGGGCATCGAAGACGAGGCGGATGCGGCGGCTCGGCCACAGGTCTTCGTGCACCACCAGCCAGACCGGCAGGCGCGGCGCGAAATCATCGGCCAGCACGGGCACCAGGGCCGGCTCCAGCGCCAGCGCGCATTGGCAGACGCCGATGCCGCAGCCGGCCCGGACCATGGCCAATTGCGCCACCTGGTGGTCGACCCTCAGGGTGAAACCTTCCGGGTTCAGCCGCTCCGCCCCCGGGACGCCGCGGATCGCCGCCGTGTCGCGGTCGGGCCCGATCAGGTCGTGGCCGGCGAGATCGGCCAGGCTCCCGGGCAGGCCCCGCCGCGCCACGTAGTCCGGGGCGGCGAACAGCCCCAGGCGGATCTCGCCGATGTGGCGGGCGACCAGCGCCCCTTGCGTCGGCGCGACCATGCGGATGGCGAGATCCGCATCCTGGCGCGACAGGTCCTCCGCCCGGTTGGACAGGGACAATTCGATGCGGATGCCCGGCTCGCGGCGCCGCAGGTCGGCCAGGATCGGCGGCAGCACCGCCCCGCCCACCACGTCGCTGGCCGTGATCCGCACCGTGCCCGCCGCCGCGCCCGCGCCGGCGGAGGCCCGGCGGCGCAATACCGCCGCCGCCGCCGCCATCGCCGCCGCCTGCGGGCGGATCAGGCGGGCGGTCTCGGTCGGGGTCAGGCCGCGCGGCGAGCGGGTGAACAGGGGCACGCCCAGCGCCGTCTCCAGCCCCTCGATGTGATGGCCGACGGTCGGCTGGGTCAGGCCCAGGGCCCGCGCCGCGGCCGACAGGCTGCCCTCGTCGAGGACGGCCAGAAAACTGCGGTAAAATTCCCAGGACGGCTCGTCACTCATAAAATTTCTTATATCAGATGCTGATATTTCCACAATTTTCCTTTTGCTCTCGCGGCCGCATCGTCCCCTCGACAACCTTCGGGAGACGATGATGACGACAGCGACGAAACCCCTCGCCCTGGTCCTGGGCGCCACCGGCGGCATCGGCGGCGCCACAGCCCGGGCCCTGGCCGCCCGGGGCTGGCAGGTCCGCGCCCTGGCCCGCGACCTCGCCCGGGTCGACCGCGCCCTGCCGGTCGACTGGGTGCAGGGCGATGCCCTGCAGGCGGCGGAGGTGACCGCGGCGGCGGCGGGCGCCCGTGTCATCGTCCATGCCGTCAACCCGCCCGGCTATCGCAATTGGGCCGGCCTCGTCCTGCCCATGCTGCGCGCGACCCTTGCCGCCGGCCGCGCCCATGGTGCCCGTATCGTGCTGCCGGGCACGGTCTACAACTACGCCGCCGACGGCCCGGAACTGGTGGCGGAGGACGCGCCGCAGGCGACCACCACCCGCAAGGGCCGCCTCCGCATCGAGATGGAGGCGGCGCTCGAAGCCTCGGGCCTGAAGGTGCTGATCGTCCGGGCCGGCGATTTCTTCGGCCCGCACAGCGCCAATTCCTGGTTCGGCCAGGTGGTGGTGCCGGCCGGCCGGCCGCTGGCGGCGATCACCGATCCCGGCCGGCCCGGGGTCGGCCATGCCTGGGCCTATCTGCCCGATGTCGCCGAAACCATCGCCCGCCTGCTCGGGCGCGAGGGCGAATTGGCCCGCTTCGAGCGTTTCCACATGGCCGGCCATTGGTTCGCCGACGGTGCCGACCTGGCGGCGGCGATCCGCGCGGCGGCGGGGCGGCCGGACCTGCCCCTGAAGCGCTTTCCCTGGCCCCTGGTCCGCCTTGCCGCGCCCGTGGTGCCGCTGTTCCGGGAATTGTCCGAAATGCGTTACCTGTGGCGCCGGCCGCTCCGCCTCGACAACCGCAAGCTCGTCGCCTTTCTGGGGGCGGAGCCGCATACGCCGGCGGTGACCGCGCTCAGGGCCAGCCTCGCCGGCCTCGGCTGCCTGCCGGACGCCGCGGCCATGCCCGTCCCCGCACATTAAGAGGGCGGCCATGCACGGCAGGTGATGGCATTTTCCGGGGGTTTGGGGTAAATGGGGGGCCTGGACGCGCCTTAAGCGCGATCGTGTGCCGATCTCTATGATGGTGAGGGCGGCTCGCACCCCCTTTCATCGCTGTTCGCGCCGATAGAGATCGGCTGACCCGAGGCTCCATGCCCTTTCCGCAAATCAATACCCATGTGAACGGCGCGCTGGCCGCCCGCGACTATACCGAGCCGACGGCGGTGCAGACCGCGGTGCTGGAACCGGCCGCCGCCGGCCGCGACCTTCTGGTCTCGGCCCAGACCGGCTCCGGCAAGACCGTCGCCTATGCGCTGGCCATCGCCGAGACCCTGCTCGCCGGCGCCGAGCGCTTCGGCCCCGCCGGCGCCCCGCTGGCCCTGATCATCGCGCCGACCCGCGAACTGGCCATGCAGGTCCATGCCGAACTGACCTGGCTCTACGGCCCGGCGGGGGCGCGGGTCGCCTCCTGCGTCGGCGGCATGGATGTCCGGCGCGAGGCCCGCGCCCTTTACGAGGGTGCCCATGTCGTCGTCGGCACGCCCGGCCGCCTGCGCGACCATCTGGAGCGCGGCCGCCTGATCACCGGGCAGCTGCGCGCCGTCGTGCTCGACGAGGCGGACGAAATGCTCGACCTCGGCTTCAAGGAAGACCTCGAGGCGATCCTCGACCAGACGCCGGAAAGCCGCCGCACCCTGCTGTTCTCGGCCACGATCGCGCCCGAGATCGCCTCGATGGCGACCCAGTACCAGCAAAACGCGCTCCGCATCGAGGCGACCGCCAAGGGCGAGGCCCATGGCGACATCGATTACCGTGCCATCCGCGTCGCCCCCAACGAGCTCGAGCATGCGGTGGTGAACGTCCTGCGTTACTATGAATCGCGGGCGACCATGATCTTCTGCTCGACCCGCGAATCCGTCCGCCACCTGCATGCCGCCCTGCAGGAGCGCGGCTTCGCCGTCGTCGCCCTGTCCGGCGAACTGTCGCAGAACGAGCGCAGCCGCGCCCTTCAGGCGGTGCGCGACGGCCACGCCCGGGTCTGCGTCGCGACCGACGTCGCGGCCCGCGGCATCGACGTGCCGGACCTCGGCCTCGTCATCCACGCCGAACTGCCGAACAACCGGGAAACCCTGCTGCACCGCTCGGGCCGCACCGGCCGCGCCGGGCGCAAGGGCACCTGCGTCATCCTCGTGCCCTATAACCGCCGGCGTCGCGCGGAACAACTGCTGATGGGCACGCGGCTCAACATCGTCTGGTCCGGCGCCCCCACCGCCGACGAGATCCGCCAGCTCGACCAGGAACGCTTCCTGACCGATGCCGCCTTCGTCGAGGAAGCGGCGGAAGACGATCTGGCGCTCGCCCGCATCCTGCTCGAACGCCATTCGGCGGAAAAGATCGCCGCCGCCCTGGTGCGCCTGCGCCGCGCCGAACTGCCCGCGCCCGAGGAAATCGCCGACGAGCCGCCGGCCCCCGCCGCGCGCGGCCCGCGCCTTTCCGGCGGGCGGGACAGCGCCGGCGCCGGTGCCGGCGTGTGGTTCCAGCTGAACATCGGCCGGCGCAACAATGCCGATCCGCGCTGGCTGCTGCCGATCATCTGCCGCATGGGCAAGGTGACCAAGCAGGATATCGGCACCATCCGCATCTTCGACCGCGACACCCGCTTCGAAGTGGCGCCCGACATGGCCGCCGGCTTCGCCGACAGCGTGCGCAAGGCCAACGACCAGAAGATCCGCATCGAACCCGCAGGCACCCCGGCCGACGACCTGCCGCCGCCGCGCCCGCCCAAGCGCCCGCACCGGGGCCAGGCCCCGCGCGACCAGGCCGGCCTGTCCCCGAAGAAGGCGAAGAAGCACAGCCACGCGTAACGCGGGCCTGCCCTGGACCGGCCGCCATCCGGCCTGTTCTGTTCGCGGAGGTCCCCCGTGCGCCGAGAGTGGCGCCGATAGTGGCGGAAAGGGCGAAGGCGCCCTTTCCTACCGCTGCCGCACGAACTTCTTGCCGCTCCAGACGACGCGGACCGCGCCGACGCTGGGGGGCGGATCGACGCGGCATTCGAGTTCGATCACGGGGAGCCTGCCGCCGGTGACGATTTCCGAGCCGTAGCACACTTCATTGAGCGTATTCCCCCGGTAGCCGTTCCCGACCGACAGGAAGACGTCGATACCGCACCCGTGGCTGCCACAATTGTACAGTGAGGCCCCCTTGCACTCGAACAGGTTGTCGTCGACGAGATAGTCGGGCTTGCCGTCACCGTTGAAATCCGCAGACCTGACGAACCTGGGATCCTGTACCGGCTGGCCGCCATTGTCCCGGCACTCCTTGACAGCATTCCGGACATAGGCGGCGACGGGCTGGGGCAGCGATGCCCCAACCCCTTGCGCGGCGGCGCCGGCCGCGAGCAGCGGGAAGACGATGAAGGCAGTAATCGCGGCGCGCATGGGTTTACCCTCTCGTGGCAGCATGTTCACGGCAGTCGGGACGGCATGCGATCAGGGGGGCCTGAGGCGAAACCAAGAACGGCCTTCGCTTCAGAACTTCACCTGCCCTCCACCTGCAGCATCGAGGACGCCGGGCCATTTCATCGCGGCCTTGATGTCAGAAGCCCCCTCTGCCGGCCGACACGGCCGTGAATATTGTCGCCAGAGCCCCCATGGCAAAGATGACGATGAGCAGCGCAAGGCCGTTGAGAATGGTGCCGATAACGCCGAGGATCAGGCCGAGTTGGTAGTTGCCGGCTTGCCCACCACGCCAGGCGACGATCCCAAGGACCAGGCCGACAACCGCCAGCACGATCCCCAGGACCGGGATCATGAATCCGAACAGGGCGCAGACGCATGAGATGATGCCGGTAACAAGTCCGGGCTGCGTTTTCCCGAGATCCGTATCGCTCATTTTCAAACCCTCCAAAGGTCGGAACTTTGCCGTCGATTGCCGTCAGGCGCGATCCGTTCGCGGCTCCGGATCACGTAATCATATTCATTACACAAGAATTCGACGCCATGGGCGCTGCGGCGGCAGACGAGGCCGCCGCCGTTGACCGCCCCAGGGCTCACCCCCGCCGGTCCTGCAAGGCGGCGCGGATGTCCAGCAGCGTGAACAGGATCGCCGCCGACATGTTGCTGATCACATACCCCACGCCGCCGCCGACCAGGGCGGTAAGGGCATTGAAACGGTAGCCCCCGCCCCCGGCGACCCCGCCGAAGAGAAAAGCGGCGATCGTGATGAGGACGATGGCGACCAGGGTCATGATCTCGGAAAGGTTGATGACCAGGGCACGGAATTGCGCACGGAATTGCGACATGGTTGTAACCTCCTGATGTGATGCGTTACCTTCCGTCGGCGATCGAACAGGTCGCGACGACGGCTATAAAGAGAAAGGCGATCACCAAGCCGCCGTAGAACCTGACCTTGTTCAGCTTGTCGGTGAAGGATGTAACCTTGACCGGCCTATCCGAGGTGCGCAGGGATTGGCGGTAGCGCTCCTCCGCTTCGATGCGCGCCTTGTCTTCATCGCTCAGCATGATCTCACCCCGTCCGGTTGATGGCCCATTCTCGTGCCGGCGCCCGCTTCCGCGCCATTGCGTAACCTTTCGTATCCTTGCGTGGATCGCATTTTTCACCGCTCAATCGGGCAATCGCGTCCAATTGCCGTCCTGGTCCCGGCACAGGACGGCGGTCGTCGTCCGCGGTGCCGCCTCCCCCTCCACGCTGACGGTGGAAACGACCCGGCGGCACTGTGTCGGCGCTTCCGGTGCGCAGCCGGCAAAGAGGATGACGAGCGGGAACAGCACAGGTTTCCATGTCATGGGGTGTCTCCTGAAGACGGCGCTACCGCAAAGCCGCGTCCACAATCTGGTCGTCGCCATCGGCATCGCGGCAGATCAGCGCGGTTTCTCGAACCTTTCCTTCCACACCCTTTATGCTGAAATCCGTGTGGATGTGGCGGCACATGGTGAAACCTTCCCGATCCGGAGCGGGCACGGGCGGACCGACACGAAGGCTGCGCTTGCCGGTCGTCCCGGCGCCGGGCGCCGGGTCATAGGTGCGGGCGACCGGCTTGCCCGTCTCCAGCGCCTGCTGCCGGGCCGAGGAGACGATCTCGATATCACTCTTGTCCATGGCCAGGATCACGCAGGCGGCAGCGCGAGTGGCAGGGTCAACAATGCCGCCGAGGGGCATGAGCGGAGACCAAAGGCGGTCGTAACACGACTCCCGTGCCTTGGGCGCGCAGGTGGCGAGCGCCAAGGCGAGCGGGACCGACAAAGCTCTCCATGTCATGGGGCGCCCCCCTGAAGCCGGCGCTAGTTCGAGGTCACTTCCACAACCTCGTAGTCGCCATTGGCATTGCGGCAGGTCAGTGCGGTTTCCCCGGCGTTTCCTTCGACGCCCTCTATTCTAAAGTCGGTGTGGATCTCGCGGCACTTGGTGAACCCTTCCCGATCCGGAACGGGCACCGGCCGGACACGGAGGGTGCGAGCGCCGGGTGTTTTGGTACCGGGCGCCGGGGCGTAAGTGCGGTTGACCGTCTTGCCCGTCTCCAGCGCCTGCTGCTGGGCCGCGGCGACGATCTTCTTGTCGTTTTCGTCCATGGCCAGGATAATGGCGCAGGCGGCGGCACCAAGACCCGCGCCGATGGCGACGCCCGCAGGGACACCCTTGTTGCCGGCGGCGGCACCGCCGATGAGGCCGCCCAGCAAGGCCCCGCCGCCAACCGTCAGTCCGCATTCCAGGGCCCGGTCGCCGAAGGGCGAATCCGCACAGCCGGAAAGGCCGAGGGCCGCCGTCAGGACGACGGGAAGAAACACGGCCGTACCACGCCGCGCGATCACCTTGCTCATATCGGTATCCCTTGTGGTTTCAGAATTGCAGGCCGGGGGAGAGCTTCGCCTCGAAGCGGAAATCGGGTGTTTCCCGCCCGCTGACATCGGACCGGATCACTCTGATCTGGGGATCAAAAATGCGGACCTGCCCGATGTCGCCCGATGCCGTGATTTCGATGAACCGGAAGCCGTTCCACGAAAATTGCGGCGCGAAATCCGTATCCTTCGGAGATTCGGTCACATCCGGATTCCAGGCCTGCCCCATCCAGCGGCCGTCACCCTTGACCGTGCAGTTCCCCTTGGCGTCACACAGGACCTTTCCGGCGAAGGGGGTGGATATCAGGCGCTTGCGGGATGTTTCGACCCAGCTGTTGACCAGATTGCCGCCGGCGTCCCAGGCCAGGCGAAGCTGAACCGCGGCCTCGTAATCGAGCATGTCGACGACGCCGGCATAGGTACGGACCGCCACGGGATTGCCGGCCAGGGCTGGGAGCCCCTGGGTGCCCAGGCCCGTCAACTGCCCGCGCATGCCGAGCACCAGGGATTCGACATAGGGCTTGGCATTGGCGCCCAATGCGGGCGCGAGGCCGACGACGTAAACCTCCGCCCGCTGGAGATCGATCCCCAGGGATGCCGCGCGTTCCAGCCCCGCCCGCCGCGCCGCCGCGGGATCGGCCAGGCCGGCCGGATCGAGATCGGCGAAGGATGAAACCAGCAGGATGCGCGGAATCCCGTTGGCGAGATCGACGAAACGCCCGCCATTGGCCAGGCCGGGCAGAAGCGCGGGTGTTGCCTTCTCCCCCGCTTCCGCCTTGACTCCGCCCTTGCCGGCAAGGGAGTTGAGCGTGCCCTGCAGGCGCTTGCGGAACCCATCGCGCGCTTCCTCCTGCACGCCGTCGACGGATCCCTCGAAGAGGCTGCCGAAGGTGCCCTGCGCTTGCCGGCGTGCCTCCAGGTCCGCGGCGGAAATATTGGGCGAGCAACCGGAAAAGAGCAGCGAAAGCTCCCGGCTTTCCAGGCGGGCCACCTGCACGGTCAGCAATTCGCCCGGCAGCATGGCATTGGTGGCGGCGGATTGGCCCGCATCGGCGATTTTCAGGATCGGGGACATCCAGCCGTTATTGTGTCGGCGGATGTCCGCCGCGTCGTCCGCATCGGACGGCCTGTGGCGGACGAGGGCTTCGTCCACGACCACCACGGTCTGGCGCAGCGGGCGGTTGTCGCCGGTGCGGCAATACTGGTGATCGCGGACCGTTTCGAGCGGTTCCGCCCGGGCGGGACCGGCCCCGAACGGCAGCAGGAGCGCCAGGGCCAGGGCCAGGAGATATTCACGCATAGGGCAACTCCAGGTTCTGGCGTTGATACGTGGCGGCATCGACAAGCCGGTGCGGGTTTTCCACCGGCAGCATCAGATCCTCGACTTCGAAGCGGGCTTTGCCGCCCTGTGCCTTCAGCGCGTCGATCAAGCGGTTGCGATAGATTTGCAGCGCCGCGATCACTTTCCCGTCGACGGCGCGCAACCGCTCGAATTCCGTGCGAAGGGTCTGGTAATCGGGGAGATTGTTCAGTTCGATCCGCACCCGGCTCTGGAGATTGGTGCGTTCCTTGTCGCGCGTGGCGAGATGCAACTGATTGCCTTTGTCGATTCCGGTTTCCTGGAACTTCCGAAGTTTCCTGTTCAGCCTTTCGAGCAGACGTTCGATCTTGCCGAATTCCGGAATTGGGCAATGGGCAAACCAGGCAACCACCATGCCGGCCAGCCAGATGCCGACATTGATGCCCACGGTGGCCGCAATCTTCATATAGAGGCCGGCACCGACCCCCCCTTCACCGAGGATGTCAAGTTCGATTTCTTCCTTGAGCAGACTGTATCGAGCCCAGACAACGGGGAACATCGCCAGATCGAAGAGAATAAATCCGACCGCCAATCTGACCCGGTGATTCCATTTCTCTCCCGATGGCACCCCAGGTCCAAAAATACTACTCCACTGTAGTATGGACTTTCCGATTACGTCGCTTGAAACAGCAGTGAGTATTACGATAAGAATCGTAAATGCAGCAATAGCAGCCGGGGGAAATGACGGAATACCTTTTTGAATGCCAGAATAGTTCATAAAAAATTCGAGCATTCCCAACAATGATAGAGCAATTAGGTAAATAATCCGCGACCATTCGTTCGCAGCATTACCACCATTCAACGCCTTTTTTGCCTCATACTCTTTGTTCGCAACATCAATCTTATGAAGAACGTCCTTTATTTTTGGATTGTTGTAGAATTTTTCCCGCTCGGCGCGGATCGACTGGTTCTTTTTCTGCTCGGCTTTGCTGATTTCCGCTTCCAGCAGAAAACCGCGCTTGTCTTTTCCAAGGTCGATATCGTCGAACCGCTGCCGCAGCGGCTGAAGTGCCGCGATGCGCCATGACGCGATATAGGCGGTGTACCACTCCTTCATCCGCGGGGTGAGGAAGGCGGGGTGGCTTTCGCTGGCGCCGAATTCGGATGTCAGCGGGATGAGGGCCGACTTCGCCTCCCCCTCGACAGCGCCGAGGAGGTTGGTGATCAACGCCCCGTCGGGCGACAGATCGAGATTCTCGTAGCCCTGTCCGGGACTGGCGGGATTCGCACTCATAGATCTGGTACTCCCTGGACTTCGAAGCGACTGTCTCCGATACGGAGATCGATTGTGTCGGCGGGTCCGATGTAGGTGGTGCCGCCGGGCGCGGCCGGCGGCGCGGTCGCCCCGCCCCTTTCGTCATTCGGCGCCGGAACGGTGGCGCGCGGGTCCTCTTCGATTACGGTGCCGGGCGCCTCCGCCGGCGGCGCGATCGTGGGGAGGGGGGTGGGTCGAGGTGGCCGCCGCGGCGGCACGGGGGCGGTCGGCACGGGAACGGCCGTCACCCGCGGCAGGGCACGGATGCCGCGCTGGCATTCCTCGATCACCGCCGCGGGCTGGCCGGCGCAGACGATGTCCTTCTGCCGGGCGAGCCAGGTCGCCACCGCCTCGGGCCGGGCCGCGATCAGCAGTTCCACGCGGCGGTTCCGGGCCATGTTGTCGGCCGTGGTATTGGGCAGGAGCGGCAAGGCTTCGCCGAAGCCCACGCGCCAGAGATGAACGAGACCGATGCCGCGGGCGGACAGGGCCACGGCCACGGCATCGGCACGGGCCACCGACAGGCGGTGATTGTAATTGTCGTCGCCTCGCGAATCGGTGTGCCCGGCGACGAAGACGGCGACATCCGGCACATCGCGGCGCAGGGTATCGGCCATCAGGTCGAGCACGCGGGCGGCATCGGCGCGCAGGTCGCTGCGCCCGGTGTCGAAGAACACCCGGTCGGGGAACACCACCCGGAGAACCGGCGTCTCCCGCCCGTAGGGCAGCGCCCCGGCCTCGATCACCGCATCGAAGAAGCTCGGCCCCTCCGTCCCGTCCCGGGCGGCGAGGCGGAGGAATCTGTTCTTGCGGTCTTGATGCTCGTCGCCGATTGTATCGAGCCAGTCGCCGAGCACGGGCGGACCGCCGTTGCGCGCTCCCCCGACGGCGGGGGGCTCGGCGCAGGCGCCCAGCAAGGCGAACGACAGGCCGGCGAGCACGGCGCCGGACCGCCATCGCCCGCGCCGCGAATATTCCCTACGTTCCTGGTACACTTAAGCCCCCGACCTTATCGCCCCGATACTGCGGGCACGGTAGGGGACACAACCGCCCGGCGGTATTGCGCCTCCTTTCGGGAACTTGTGCTGGCGCTATTTTTTTTGTTTTCCCGCAGACCGGCCGGGGCCGGAAACGGAAACGGCGGTCACATGACGATGAATTCGACCGTCGCCGTGCGCACCGGATCCTTGGGATGAAGCTCCAGGTGGCGGATGATTTTCTGCGCGGTACTGTCCGACAGGCGCACCGCCGCCATCCGCGAGGCGCTTTCGCCCCTTGCGTCCGCGTCTTCCAGGTCGGGGCCGCCGAACAGCCGGATCAGCGTCTCCGAGCCCTCGACCACCATCAGGCGATAGCGCCCGGCGGGCTTGCGCAGGACCATGCCCGGCATGCTGAGCACGGATTCGACCATCAGCGTGTCGGGCAGGCCCGGAATCGGCGCCAAGGTCTCGATCGCATGCTCGATGTCGAGGACGAATTGAAGGACGGCGACATGCTTGCCCTCCGTCGCGCGGACCACGATCTCCACCCTCTCGCCGATATGAAACACTTCATTCTCGGGATGGCCGTCGTCGACATAGGCAACGCCGCGTTCGCGCCGGCTGTTCGTCCGGCGCAGGGTGATGGAGAGGCCGCTTTCGGCGGCGTTCTCATCCAACCGGCGCGCGAGACTCCGGCGCGGGTCGGCTTCATAGACCCCGACGCCATGGACGCATAGTTCCCTGCGGAAGGCTTCCTCGTCCGTAATATCGAACAATTTGTCCGTCAGGCCATAGACGCCAAGGCCGAAGCCCTGAATGATCGCGGCGGCGTCGCCGATGCGAAGGGGGGTGCTGCCGTTGCGGCGCTGCGTCACCCCCGACGGCTCGATCAGCAGGATTTTGGCCAGATTGGCGTTGGTCAGCTTCTTCGCGGGATGGGTGGCGCCAAGGACGCGAAACAGGGTTTTGATCTGCCAGTCGAAATCTGCCATTGCTATCTTTTCCGTGTCTATACTTCCCTGGAAAAGGGTTGCGCGATTTTGAACATGTCTCCGGATTTGTCACTTTTGCGAGGTTTCGCGGCGTTGTGCACGCTTTGTTTTTTTCGCCCATTCGGTGCATGTCAGGCCTGATAGCACTGAAACGCCGCCCAGTGGCATGGCGCCGCGAACGCGGGCACGAGGTTGAGCACCGCCGCCGCATCGGCCAGGGCAAGATCCGGCGGCTGTCCCCGGACGAGGGCGCCATGGATCAATACGGCCATGCGGGCCGCGGCCTCGTCGTCCACCGGCCACAGGGTGGCGATGACGTAGCGCACCCCCAGGGCGGTCAGCAAGCCGGCCAGGCTGCGTCCGCCGCCATGGCCCGCACTGCCGCAACCGGACAGAAAGACGAGATCGATACCATCGAGGTCGCGAGCGCCGAAAGCGGTCTCCAGGGGGATCGCCTCGCCCTTGGCGCCGATCAGGCAGGAGGCGGCAAGGTCATCCTCCTTCAGCCTGAAATGCGCGGCGATATGCAGAAGGGCGGGGCGATCCCGCAGGGCGGCGTCGAGCGCGGCGCGGTCGAAATCCCGGATCACCGCTTGTGCCGGAACGCCGTGCAGCGCGGCGACCGCAAGGGCCTCGTCGTCCACCCGGCCGAGGGGGGCATCATCGGCGCCCGGGGACGAAAGAATGCACACACCCCGGCGCGGCCCCTGCCCGGCCACCGGCGCTGCCGGGTGGCCGCAGGTCCTGATGGTCAGGCCGCGCCCGGTGCCGAGCGGGATACCGTCGAGCAGCAGGGCGGCAAAGGGCAGGCCGGCGACCGGCCCGAAAGGGGCGATATTCAGGGATGCCGCATCCCGGACCCGCGCCGCCAGCGGACCGAACAGGGCTTCGCCCAGGGCCGCGCGCTCCGCCGTCGCGTCGCGATGCAGGCGGATCTCCAGCGCCAGGCGCTGGACCAGCCCGGCCAAGGCGTCGGGCGCAAGCGCGACCACGCTCTGCCTTGGTCCGTCAGGCTCGTAGACGATGCGAAGAAGCCGGCCGTCCCGCGGCAGGAAGCTGACGCAGAGCCCGGAGGCCGCCGCCGGATTGAGCGCCGGAAAGGCGGGCTCGAGATCGAAGGCCATGACCGCGCAGTAAAAGGCCGCGCCATCGGCCTGCCCCCCGCGCGCGGCTTCGGCCGCCGCCCAGGCCGCCGCCGCCGCCGCGGCGATGCGGGGGCCGGGGGCCCAGTCCCGGTACTGCCGCGACCGCAGGCTCGCGCCATGCAGCATCATGGCATGAAGCCCGGCGACATCTTCCGCCCCGCGCAGGTAATCGGCGGCGACCAGGGCCTGCTGCAACGGCTCCAGGGCCGACAGGATCATGGTCCGCCGAAGGCGGGCGTCATGCGGATTGCGCGGCAGGGTGGCGGCAACCGAGTCCAGCCGGCGCAGGAACAGGGTGGCGGTCAGCACCGCAGGGCCGACCCGGCCCAGCTTGAACAGGGCGACCGCGAGCGCTCCCAGCATGGCCCAGTCGTTGGGGCGGCTTTCCTGGCAGCCGAGCAGGTGCAGGGCCTGATCGACCAGGACCGGATCGATATCGTTGGCCGCGATCTGGATTTGCAGGCGAACCAGCGCGTCCCGGGACCTTTCGCCGGGGCCGGCGGTTTCCGGCGGGGGCTCCCGGCCAAGGCGGGCGGCGGCTTCGGCCGGGGCATCCAGTTGCAGGCAGGTCAGGGCGACAAAGCGATCGACCTGCGGCAGCAATGGGGACCAAGGCCCGGTCATCATGCTGCGGATGATGTCGTGCCGGCGCAGCAGCAGGGCAAGATCGCCGGTTTCCAGCGGCGGAAACAACCGCGTGACCGCCATCTGCACCTTGACCTCGTCCGTCGGCCATGTTTCGGCCTCGGCTTCGGCCCATGCCATCAAGTGCCGGCCGCGAGAATAGTCGCCCAGTTCGTAGGCCGATTGCACCGCATTGGTGAGCACGAAGAACAGATCCTGGTCCAGGGCGGAAATCAATCCGCAGGCATCGGCGAGGGCCGAATGAATCTCCCGGGCCTGATCGAATTGGCCGTCGGTTTCGAGCAGCCGCGCCCGGGCGGAATACCATTTGATCCATTCCCGCAGGTCGTCGTCGGACAGGCCCGCGGGAAAGGCAAGAGGTTGCGCTTCATCGAGACCGGGCGGACGGGCGAGATCGACCATCGCCTTCGCCCGGTCCAGCGCCCCGGCATCGAAGCAGACCGTATAAAGCACCCGCCGCAGGTCGCGCAGCGCCCTGTCCCGCCGCGCCGGGTCGTCCACGGCACCGGCCGTGACGTGCCGGGCTTCGTCGATCAAGGCTTCCGCTGTCGCCGCAGTCAGGCCCCCGGCGTCGCGGCGCTCGAACAACCGGCGCAACAGGTCCTGGATGTCGGCCGGATCTTCTCGGCGGGAGCCCGAAGGTGGCACATGAGTCTCCTCGCTGAGGCCCGGCACAGGTATCGCCATGACGCGCAATGTCAACCGGCACGATCTTGCCCGATCGCCCCGATTCCCCGGATCGCCAATTTCTCGGATCGCCAATTTCCCCGATCGGTGGACGGCGAAGCGGTCTCCACGTCGCCCGGCGATGCCTATTGCACCGGCAGGCCCGGCAGCCCGCCGAGGCCCTGCAGCATCTGCTGCATCGGCATCACCTGATAGCCGGGCGGCACGCGGAAGCGGGCCGGATCCTGGGGCCCGAGGTCGACGTGACTGGCTGCAATCACATAGGTTTTGCCCTGGTCGACCGTTTCCGAATAGAGCATGACATTGTCCCCGGTCAGGCAGACCTTGGATTCCGCCGTCTCGCCGCCCAGGGTGCCGACGGCGCTGTAATAGGTACAGCTATGGCCGGCGATCGTCTTGGTGCCGAGGGGCGAGAGCTTGACGTCCGCCTCGGTCATCATCTGCTGGGGCGACAGGCCGGCGCCGGGCCCGGTCATGCCGGGCATCGGCTGGCTCATGTCCATCTCGAAGGCCATCTTCACCGGGGCCGACATCAGGACCACCATCTTGTTGCTGTGCAGGTCCATCAGGCCGGTCATGGCCTGGCCCTGCTCGGTCATGTCCATGCGCATCTTGCCGTCGTGATGCGCCATGGTCATCAGGTGGCCGCCGGGCTGGACCTGATAGGTGACCGAATAATCCACCTTCGGCAGGGGCATGGGCTCCGCCGCCGCGGGCAGCGCGCTGCCGGCGGCAAGGACGAGGCTGGCGGATATCAGACGGCGCATCGGCTTTCTCCCGTTTCGGGCCATGGTGCCATGGCAGCCCCCGGATAACAAACCGGGGGCGGGCCCGCCGGTTCCCCGGCCCCCCTATTGGCGCGGCATCCCCGGCACGCCCATGGCGCCGAGCCCGCCCAGCATCTGGGACATGTCCATGACCTGCATCCCCTTCGGCACCTCGAAGCGGGCCGGATCCTGGGGCTTCAGGCTGACCGAGGTCGCGGTCATGACATAGGGCTGGCCCTGGTCCTTCGAGACCGCTTCCAGCATCACCATATCGTCGGTCAGGCAGACTTCGGAACGGACCGGCTTGCCCCCGTCCCCCTCGCAGAAGGCTTCGTAGACGGTACAGCCGAGGCCGGCGATCACCTTGGTGCCGAGGGGCACCGGGGTATAGCGGGCGCTGCCCACCACGCCGGTCGGCGTCAGGCCCTTGCCGGCGCCGGGCAGGGGCTGGTCCATGCTGATCTTCATGGCCATGCCGTCCGCCAGCATGAACATCACCCGCTTCACCGGGTCCATGAGGATGGTGGCCGGGCGGCCGCCCTCGTCGGTATCGATGCGCATCCGGCCGGCGTGATGGCTCATGGTCATGACCATGCCGTCCGGATCGATGCGATAGGTGGCGCTATAGTCGACGCGCGGCCGCAGCATGTCCGCCGCCTGCACGGGCAAGGCGACGGCCGCCACGGCCGCCCCCAGCGCCAACCCGGAAATCATCCCCCGCATCCGTCCCTCCCGTCGCGAATCGTCCCACCGCGAATGATCCGGCCGATCATGCCACAGGCGGGCGGGCGCGGCCGTGACGGCCGTCACCGCGCCGCCGCGTCGCCGGCGGCGCAAGGTTGACGCTTGCGTCAACTCTCCCGGCCGGGCACCCTGTCGACCAAATGACAAATAGTCCGGCGATCCCCGCGCCGGCGCGGAGGAGAGCACCATGTCCGAACTGTCGCTGTTCGATCCCCTGCTGCACGAAGTGCCCAGCCCCTATTACACGCCCGCGCATCGGGAGTTCCGGGCCATGCTGCGCAAATGGGTGGACGAGCATATCGCCCCCTTCGTCGACGCCTGGGACGAGGCCGGCGGCTTCCCGCGCGAACTCTACCGCAAGGCCGCCGATATCGGCCTGATCGGCATGGGCTTTCCGGAGGCATACGGCGGCGTTGAGGGCACCGACCTGTTCCATTCGATCATCGCGACCGAGGAACTGGCGCGGCCCGGCTGCGGCGGCGTCATCGCCTCGCTGATGAGCCATTCGATCGGCGCGCCGCCGATCCGCGATCTCGGCTCGGACGAGATGAAGGCCCGGGTCCTGCCCGGCATCCTGTCGGGCGAGAAGATTTCCGCGCTCGCCATCACCGAACCCTCGGGCGGTTCGGATGTCGCCAACCTCCGCACCACGGCGGTGCGCGACGGCGATCATTACCGCGTCAACGGCGAGAAAGTCTTCATCACCTCCGGCATCCGGGCCGATTACATCACCACGGCGGTTCGCACCGGGGGCAAGGGGTTCGGCGGCATTTCCCTCCTCCTGATCGAGACCGAGCGCCCGGGCATCACCCGCACCCCCTTGAAGAAAATGGGCTGGTGGGCGTCGGATACCGCCGCCATCCATTTCAATGACGTGAAGGTCCCAGCCGACAACCTGATCGGGCCGGAGAACGCGGGCTTCCTCGGCATCGTGCGCAATTTCAACGCCGAGCGCATCGGCCTGGCCGCCGGTGCCAATGCCTTCGCCCGCGTCGCCCTGGAAGAGGCGCTGGCCTGGGCGCGCCAGCGCCAGACCTTCGGCAAGCGCCTGGCCGACCATCAGGTGATCCGCCACAAGCTGGTGGACATGGCCCAGCGCGTGAACGCGACCCAGGCCCTGCTGGAAAACCTCGCCTGGCGCATCGAACAGGGCGATGCCCCGATCGCCGAGATCTGCATGCTGAAGAACCAGGCGACCACGACCATGGAATTCTGCGCCCGCGAGGCGATGCAGATCCTGGGCGGCGCCGGTTACATGCGCGGCGTGAAGACCGAACGCATCTACCGCGAGGTGCGGGTGAATGCCATCGGCGGCGGGTCGGAAGAGATCATGCGCGATCTGGCGGCGCGCCAGATGGGCCTGTAGACTGCGCCTCCCTTTCATCCGGCTGCGTGGGGTTACGGTGCGTCCCTCCCTCGTCATCTTCGATTGCGACGGCGTCCTGGTCGATTCCGAAGGGATCGCCAACCGCGCCCTGGCGGCGGCGGTCACCGCCCACGGCCTCGCCCTGGACGAGGCGGGCAGCCGGCGGGAATTCGTCGGCCTGTCCATGACCTCGGTCATGGCACGGATCGAGGTCCTGACCGGCAAGGCCCTGCCGCCGGACTGGCTGCCCCGGCTCCAGGCCGAAACCTATGACGGCTTCCGCGCCGGGCTTCAGGCCGTGCCCGGCATCGCCGCCGCCGTCGCGGCGGTGCGGTCGGCGGGGCTCGCCACCTGCGTCGCCTCTTCCGGCACGCCGGACAAGATGGCGCTGACCCTGGGCCTGACCGGCCTCGCCCCCCTGTTCGAAGGCCGGATCTTTTCCGCGCTCGAGGTCCGGCACGGCAAGCCCGCCCCCGACCTCTTCCTCCATGCCGCCGCCCGCATGGGTCACGAGCCCGGCAAAAGCGTGGTGGTCGAGGACAGCGTGCCCGGCGTCACCGGGGCGGTCGCCGCCGGCATGCGCGCGCTCGGCTTCGCCCGCGAGACCGATGCCCGCCTGCTGGCCGCCGCCGGCGCCGAAACCTTCACCGACATGGCCGCCCTGCCCGCCCTTTTGGGCTTGCAACCGTGAATTGCCGACCCCATCTCCTGGCGGAAGGATCGGGGCAAGGCACCCGATCCCGCGAAAGAGAGGGGTGCCCATGACCATCGACGATATCGTCAAACAGCGGGCGGCCGCCCTGCTGCACACCTTCCGTTATGACTGGCCCCCCTCGGTCGAGGCCGAAGATGTCCGGGCCCTGGACAAATTGACGTTTTTTCCGGACGCATTCGGGCCCGGCGCGGTCAGCGGCCAGTTGGACCGGCGTTCGATCGCCAATGTGGTCATCATGGCCGGCAGCGACCGCCCCCATGACGCCAGCCTCTGGGTCAGGGCCAGCTACCGGGATTACCGCGGTGCCTATATCGCCTTCCTGAAGAAGATCTACGGCCTGACCGTAACACCCCAGGACCTCGCGCCCTACGATGTCGATCACCTGCTGAACCGCGCCCGCGCGGGGGGCGGCGGTAAGACCATGCTGCGCATCGAAGCCGTGCGGCGGTCCACCAACCGGCAATGGGGAGCCCTGATCGAGAAACTGGCCGCGTCGGACAAGATCGCCGGCAACCGGAGAACCAGCCGCCTGATGAGCTACCTGATCGCCGGCAAGGTCGCCGACTGCGCACCGCCCGCCGGCCTCGACGACCGGGCCGGCCGGGAACAGCTTGCCGTGGCATTGTCATCGCGTGGCCTGAACCCCGACGAGGTCCGGAAGGGCCTCGACAACATGCTCGGGCATATCGCGCGCAATCAGACGTAACCTCGACAGTAAAAGACCGGACGGCAAGCATGACCGCTGACCTTACCCTGCCTCATTTCGACGTCACCTGGCGCGGCGGCACCGATGCCTGGGAATGCGACCAGATGGGTCATATGAACGTGCAGTTCTATGGCGCCAAGTTCGACGAGGCGGAAGCGGTTCTCCTTGCCCGTCTGGGCCTGCCGGCGGGCGGGGCGGCGCAACCCCGCGCCGACCACATCGTCTTCCGCAAGGAAAGCCGGGTCGGCGCCGCCCTCTGGGTGCGCAGCGCCGTCATCGGCGCCGATCCGGGGGCCGGCACCCTGCGCCTCCGCCATATCATGTATCATTCGCCGAGCGGCGCGGTGGCGGCCACGGTCGAAACCCTGGTCGGCAACCTGCCGGCCGCGGTGGTCGCGGCCGGTGCCGCCCGCGGCGTCGATCCCGCGCTGGTCGAGGCCGGGGCCGCGTTCCCCGCCGTCGCCGCCCTCGACGGCGTCGGCCTGGAGCGCGCCCGGGCGCTCGCCCTGGTCGAGACCGGGGTCAGCGCGATCATCCCCGAAGACCTTCGCCCCGGCGGCATGATCGGCCGGCGCGGCCTGATCCGCCGCCTGTCCGAGGCGGTGGGGCATCTCATCGCCTCGGAAGACACATCGTCGGAAAGCCTGCGCGGCCGGCACATCGGCTCCGCCGCCCTGGACTACCGGATCCGCTGGTCGCGGCCGGTGGCGCCGGGCGATGTCGTCGTCCTGCGTTCCGGCGCCTCGGGCACGGTCGGGCGCACGCTCCGCTTCTTCCACTGGCTGCTGGACGAAAAGACAGGGGAAGCGCTCGCCACCGTCGAGATCGTCGCCGTCTATTTCGACATGCAGGCGCGAAAGGCCATCCCGGTACCGGCCGAAATCCTGAAACTGTTCGAGGGCCGCACCGTCGCCTGGCCTTGAGTCCCCGTTCCCAAGCCCGCCCGACCCTGCCAGGATGAAGATCCGACCCACGAACACGGATGGCGGGAATGAGGTTTCCCTCCCTTGGGCTTTTGCTCCTGCTGCTGGCTGCGGCCTTGCCGGCCACCGCGCTGGCCGGGCGCCTGTGCCTGCTGCCGGTCGGCGACGGCGCCCCCGGTGCCGCGGACCTGGGTGACGCCTGGCGGATCGTCCGGAAAATCGACAGTTTCCACGGCCGCCCTCGCCCCATCATGCAGGGCGGCAATAGGCGCGGTGTCTGGACCATCGACGAGAACCGCCGCCTTGTCCCCTATGGCGGCCCCTATCCGACCTTCGGCCTGGCCGCGAGATACCTGCATGATCCGGCCACGGACCGGCTCGTCGGCATCGATCGCACCGGTCTTTATGTCGCCCCCGCGGCGGACGGCCGCTTCCAGCCCCTGGCCACACCGCCGGGCTTCCGCTTTTACGACATCGCCCTGGCGCGCGGGCAAGTCTATGTCGGGGTCGCCGACGCCGGCGTTCACCGGCTGGCGGGCCCGACCCTGGTTCCCGCCTTCCCGCCGGCGGTGTGGACGGTACGGGAGGTGGAGGGCATGCCCGGCCTTCTCGCCACCGCGGCGGACGGCCTCATCCTTCATGTCGGCGAGGGGGCGGTGCAGACACCGCTCTATACCCTGGCGAAAACGACGGGGGATTATCTTCTCACCGCCGACCTCCTGCCGGGCAACCGGCTGCTGCTGCGCAGCCAGAAGGAGACCGTGGCCATCGACCTCGACTGGGCGGACGGCACCCCCCGCCCGCGCGCGGTCCATAGGCTCGAACGGCGGCAGACGAATCGCGCGGCCGCCGATCTCGTCTCGAAGGCCCTTGGCCTCTACCTCACCCTGTCCGACGCGGAACCGGGCCGCCTGCTGCGCCTGGGGGCCGCCGGGCTCGAAACCGTGGCCAGCCTGCCGCTGCGTCCCCATCCCTTCACCGACCTGCCCGCGCTTGGCCTCGTCCTGGTCAATGCCGGCCATGTTTCGGACCGCATCGGCAACGGCGGGCTTTACGCCTATGACGGCGATAGGCTCGTCCCCATTCCAGACAGTGGTGCCGACGCCATCGGCACCTGGACATGGATCCGGCCGGCCGAAACCATCGGCAAAATCCTGATCTACAGCGAACGCGGCCTGTTCGAACTCGGGCCCGACCTGCGCATCCGCCCCCTGCCGCCGCCCGAAGGCTTCCCGGCCGGGGAAGCCATCCGCGACATCGCCGAAATGCCGGCGTCCCGCCGTGTCGCGGTCATCACCGCCGGCGGGCTCTATACGATCGACGCCGAAGGCCGGGCGGAAACCGTCGCCGGCGGCCGCGATCATGAATTCCCCCACCTGCCCAGCCCGGCCTATCTGCAAGGCCGCCAGGAATTGCTGATCGTCGCCGGGGACCGCCTCCTCCTGCTGGCGGACGAAGCCTTGTCCGGCCCCTGCCCCCCGCCCTGACTATTTCCGCCGGCGATCCGGGTCCAGCAGGCCGGCGACACCCTGCAAGGCAGTGGAGGCGGCCGCGCCCAGCGGGTTGTCGTGAACCGCCTCGGCGATCGTGCGCAACTGGGCATTGGCCGCCGCCGCCGTCGTGCTCACCGTCCCGGTGACGGTGGGGACGGGCTTCTTCCGGGACAGTCCGACGATCAGGGCCGGCGCCAGGAAAACCAGCCCGGTCACGGCCGCCGCCAGGACCGGACCGGCCAGCCCGGCCAGCCCCGCAAACAGCGCATAGGCCAGAAAGCCGGCGCCGACCATCGTGGGCCCCGCCAGCAGCAGGGCACGGGCATAGGTCCGTTCCATCTCGATCCCTCCCGCCGGGCCGTCTTCCCGGCGCCGGACCGATGATCGAAGAGGCCCGGCCCACACGCAATGCCGGAATGCCCGGAAACGGTGCGGACGAAAAAGGCCGGCGGGTCGCCCTGCCGGCCTTCGTCTCGGTGTCGCGGCCGATTACTCGGCGGCGGCGGCCAGCTTGGCGGTCTGGTAGAAGGTCTCGCCCTTGGCCGCCATGTCGCGCAGCAGCTGGGGCGGGGTATAGCGCTTGCCGTATTTCTGGGCGTAACTGTCGGCCAGCTTCACGAATTCGGCAAGGCCCAGACGGTCGATATAGGACAGCGGGCCGCCGGTCCAGGGCGCGAAGCCCCAGGCCAGGATGGAACCCACGTCGGCGTCGCGGACGTCGGTCACCACCTGTTCCTCGAAGCAGCGCGCCGCTTCGACGGCCTGGCGGACCAGGAGGCGGGTACGGATTTCCGTGATCTGGTCGCGGCTCGCCTCGGCGATCTTCACCGGGGCGAGTTCGGCCAGGCCGTCCCACAGGTACTTCTTGCCGTCGGCCGGGTATTCGTAGAAACCCTTGGCGTTCTTGCGGCCATAGCGGCCGAGCTTCACCACCAGGGTCTCGACGATATCGTCCGCCGGGGTCGCCTCATAGGCATCGCCCAGGTCCACCTTAGTCTGGGTGCGCACCTTGTGGCCGAGGTCCAGCGCCACGTCGTCGTTCATCTCCAGCGGGCCGCGCGGCATGCCGGTGGCACGCCCCACGTTGTCGATGATGGCGGGCGCAATGCCTTCCGCCAGCATCTCGATGCCTTCGTTGACATAGGTGCCGAAGCAGCGGCTGGTGTAGAAGCCGCGGCTGTCGTTGACGACGATCGGGGTCTTCCGGATCTTCTTGACGTAATCCATGGCGACCGCAAGGGCGCGCTGGTTCGTCTGCTTGCCCATGATGATCTCGACCAGCATCATCTTGTCGACGGGCGAGAAGAAGTGGATGCCGATGAAGCTCTCGGGCCGCTTGCTGGCCTCGGCGAGGCCGGTGATCGGCAGGGTCGAGGTGTTCGAGGCATAGATCGCGGTTTCCGGGATCACGGCCTCGGACTTGCGGGTGGCTTCCGCCTTCACGTCCCGGTTCTCGAACACCGCCTCGATCACCAGGTCGCAGCCGGCGAGATCGGCGTGATCGGTGGTGGTGGTGATCAGGGCGAGGTGCTTTTCCTTCTTCTCCGGCGTCGACTTGCCGCGCGAGATCGCCTTGTCGAGCAGGTTGGTCGAATAGGCCTTGCCCTTGTCCGCCGCCTCGATCGTCTGGTCGAGCAGCACGCATTCGATGCCTGCCGCCGCCGAGACATAGGCGATGCCGGCACCCATCATGCCCGCGCCCAGGATGCCGAGCTTCTTCACCTCGGTCGCCGGCTCGTTCTTCGGGCGGCGCACGCCCTTGTTCAGCTCCTGCATGGAGATGAACAGGGTGCGGATCATGTTGCCCGCGGTCGGATCGAGGAGGAGGGAGACGAAGTAACGCGTCTCGATCCGCAGGCCGGCATCGAAGGGCACCTGAAGCCCTTCATAGGCGCAGGACAGGATCGCCTTGATCGCCGGGTAATTGCCGAAGCTCTCCTTGTGCGACATGGCGATGCCGCCCATGAAGGTCTGCGCGCCGCCGGGCGAATAGACCGCGCCGCCGGGGATCTTGAAACCCTTCTCATCCCAGGGCTGAACATTGCGCGGCGAGCCGAGGAGATAGTCCTTGGCCCGGGCCAGCAGCTGGTCGGCCGGGACCACTTCGTTGACGATGCCTTCCGACAGCGCCTTCTTCGGGTCCAGTTCCTTGCCCTGGAGCAGCAGCGGCAGGGCCTTGGCGATACCGACGATGCGCGGCAGGCGCTGGGTGCCGCCGGCGCCGGGCAGCAGGCCGACCTTCACTTCCGGCAGGCCGAGCTTGGTCTTCGGATTGTCGGCGGCGATGCGGTAATGGCACGCCAGCGTGATCTCGAGACCGCCGCCGAGCGCGGTGCCGTTGATGGCGGCGACGAAGGGCTTGCCCGAGGTCTCATACTTGCGGAAAATCCGCTGAAGGGTGCCCGAATTCTCGGTCAGGGCCTTCGCGTCCTTCGGGCCGAAGGCGGTCTTCACCAGCATGTCGAGATCGGCGCCGGCCAGGAAGGCATCCTTGGCCGAGGTGACGATCACGCCCTTCACCGCCGGGTCCGCGATCGCCTTCTCGGTCGCTTCGGCGAAATCCCGGATCGAGGCTTCGTTCAGCACGTTCATCGAACGGCCGGCCATGTCCCAGGTGATGGTGGCGATGCCGTCGGCGTCGACGTTGTAATTGATATTGTTGCTCATGGTAGCTCTACCCCGTCGCTCGATCAGACGCGCTCGATGATGGTGGCGGTGCCCATGCCGGCACCCACGCAAAGGGTGATCAGGGCGGTGTTGAGATCGCGGCGTTCCAGCTCGTCGAGCACGGTGCCGAGGATCATGCCGCCGGTGGCGCCCAGCGGGTGGCCCATGGCGATGGCGCCGCCGTTGACGTTGATCTTGTCGTGGGACACGTCGAGCGCCTGCATGAAGCGCAGCACGACCGAGGCGAAGGCTTCGTTCAGCTCGTAGAGGTCGATGTCGGTCGACTTCATGCCGGCGCGCTTCAGGGCGCGTTCGGCCGCGGCCGAGGGGCCGGTCAGCATGATCGAGGGTTCGGAACCGATCGAGGTGAAGCTGCGGATGCGCGCACGCGGGCGGATGCCGGCGGCGGCAGCGGCTTCCTTCGAGCCGACCAGCACGGCGGAGGCGCCGTCGACGATACCCGACGAGTTACCGGCATGGTGGATATGGGTGATCTTCTCGACTTCCGGATAGCGGAGTTGCACGACGCCGTCGAAGGCCATTTCGCCGAACATGGCGAAGGACGGCTGCAGCGAGGCGAGCGACTGCATGGTCGCGTCCGGGCGCATGTGCTCGTCGTGGTCGAGAATGGTCAGGCCGTTGATATCCTTCACCGGCACCACGGAATTCTTGAAATAGCCGTTGTCCCAGGCATGCTTGGCGCGCTTCTGGCTTTCGATCGCGTAACCGTCGACATCTTCGCGGGAGAAGCCGTATTTCGAGGCGATCAGGTCGGCCGAGACGCCCTGCGGCGCGAAATAGGACTTGAAGGCGATGGCCGGGTCCATTGGCCAGGCGCCGCCCGAGGTGCCCATGGGAATGCGCGACATGCTTTCCACGCCGCCGCCGATCGACATCGGGCTCTGGCCCGACATGACCTGGGCCGCCGCCATGTTCACGGCTTCGAGGCCCGAGGCGCAGAAACGGTTGATCTGCACGCCGGCGGTGGTTTCCGCGTAATCGGCGTTGAGCACGGCGATACGGGCGATATCGGCGCCCTGCTCGCCCACCGGCTCGACGCAGCCGAGCACGACGTCCTCGACCAGCGCAGTGTCGAGGTTGTTGCGGTCGCGGATCGCCTTCAGCGCCGTGGTGGCCAGGTGCAGGGAGGTCACCTCGTGCAGGGAACCGTCCTTCTTGCCCTTGCCGCGCGGGGTGCGCACGGCGTCGAGAACATATGCGTCAGCCATCGTCTCTCTCCTCTGAATTCCCGAATGATTTGCCCCGGGGAGGCACGCCCCGGGGCCTGTTCTTCTTGATCGTCCGCGTTACAGCGTGCGGCTGATCAGTTCCTTCATGATTTCGTTGGTGCCGCCGTAGATCTTCTGGATGCGGCCGTTCACGAACATCTGCGCGATCGGATATTCCATCATGTAACCATAGCCGCCATGCAGCTGGAGGCATTCGTCGACGACCTTGCACTGCAGTTCCGAGCACCACCACTTGGCCATGGCCGCGGTCTGGACATCGAGCTTTTCCTCGACCAGAAGCTCGATGCAATGATCGACGAAGACGCGGGCGATGCGCGCCTCGGTGGCGATTTCCGCCAGCTTGAAGCGGGTGTTCTGGAAATCGTAGATCGACTTGCCGAAGGCCTTGCGCTCCTTCGTGTACTTCAGGGTCAGTTCGAGCGCCTTCTCCACCGTCTTGATCGCGGTGACGCCGATCTGCAGGCGCTCGGACGGCAATTGCTGCATCAGCTGGATGAAGCCCTGGCCTTCCTCATGCCCCAGCAGGTTCGAGGTCGGGACGCGCACCTCGTCGAAGAACAGTTCCGACGTGTCCTGCGCCGCCATGCCCACCTTGTCGAGGTTGCGGCCGCGGCGGAAGCCGTCCACCTCGTCGGTCTCGACGATGACCAGGGAGGTGCCGTGCGCCCCCTTGCTCGGGTCGGTCTTGGCGACGACGATGATCAGGTTGGCCAGCTGGCCGTTGGTGATGAAGGTTTTCTGGCCGTTGACCACATAGTGGTTGCCGTCCTTCTTCGCCGTGGTGCGCACGCCCTGGAGATCGGAGCCGGCGCCCGGCTCGGTCATGGCGATGGCGCCGATCAGTTCGCCGGTGGCAAGGCGCGGCAGCCAGCGCTGCTTCTGCTCTTCCGAGCCATAGGCGAAGATATAGGGCGCGACGATATCGGAATGCAGCGAGAAGCCGGGGCCCGAGGTACCGGCCTCGATCTGCGCTTCCATCAGCATGGCGGAGGCGCGGAAGTTGAGGCCCGAGCCGCCGTATTCCGGCGGCATGGTGGCGCACAGGAGGCCGGCCTCGCCCGCCTTGGTCCAGGCTTCCCGGTCGATCACGCCCTGCTCGGCCCAGCGTTCGTTGTGGGGCACGCATTCGCGCTCGAAGAACTTCAGCGCGTTGTCATACACCATCCGGTCTTCTTCACTGAGCTTCAGGGTGCGCTCGAACATGGCGGTTCTCTCCTCTGCCAGATTGTTCTTCTATGTCGTGGAACCGGGGAATGCCCCCGGTTCCAGATTTCCTTCTTTTCCTTGCCGGGGGGAACGGCGCTGGCCACGCCGCTCCCCCTTCGTCCCCTCCGCGAGGCTTGCCCGATCAGAAGTTGGCCGCGTCGAGGGCCATGATCGTGTCGGCGCCGGCCGACAGTTTCGCCAGCAGGGCCTTGGTATCGGGGACGACGCGGGCGACGAAGAAACGCCCGACGATCAGCTTGTTGTCGTGGAATTCGGTCGCCGTGCCGGCGGCCTTCGCCTCCAGCGCCACCTTGGCCATCAGCGCCCACATATAGGCGAGGACCTGGATGCCGAAGAGGTGCATGTATTCGACCGAGCCGGCGCCCGCATTGTCCGGGTTGGCCAGGGCGTTCTGCATGAACCACATGGCGCCGTCGCGGAGGTCGTCGGTCGAGGCGCGCAGGCCGTCGAGGAAGGGCTTCAGCCCCTCGTTGCCCTGGTTCTCGGCGATGAAGCGCTCGATCTCGCCGATATAGGCCATCAGCGGCTGGCCGCCCTTGTGGCCGAGCTTGCGGCCGACGAGGTCGAGCGCCTGCACGCCGTTGGCACCTTCGTAGATCTGGGTGATGCGGGCATCGCGGACGAACTGCTCCATCCCCCATTCCTTGATGTAGCCGTGGCCGCCGAACACCTGCTGGGCGTTGACCGCCGACTCGAAGCCCTTGTCGGTCAGGTAACCCTTCACGACCGGGGTGACCAGGGCGACGATATCCTCGTTGGCCTCGCGCACGGTGGCATCGGGGTCGCGGTGGGCGAGGTCGATCTTCAGGCCGGTCCAGAGGTAGAAGGCGCGGGCGCCCTCGACGAAGGCGCGGATCGACAGCAGCATGCGGCGCACGTCCGGATGCACGATGATCGGATCGGCCGGCTTGTCCGGGAACTTGGTGCCCGAGATCGAGCGCGCCTGGAGCCGTTCCTTGGCATAGGCGGCGGCGTTCTGATAGGCGACCTCGGCCTGGGCGAGACCCTGCACGCCGACGCCGAGACGGGCGGCGTTCATCATGGTGAACATGGCGCGCAGGCCCTTGTGCGCCTCGCCGATCAGGAAGCCGGTCGCCCCGTCGTAATTCATGACGCAGGTGGCATTGCCGATGATGCCCATCTTGTGCTCGATGTTGCCGGCCTTCACCGCGTTGCGCGCACCGAGCGAGCCGTCGGCCCCGACCATGAACTTCGGCACGATGAAGAGCGAGATGCCCTTCACGCCTTCCGGCCCGCCCGGGATCTTGGCCAGCACGAGATGGATGATATTGTCCGACAGGTCCTGCTCGCCGGCCGAGATGAAGATCTTGGTGCCGGTGACCTTGTAGCTGCCGTCGGCCTGCGGCTCGGCGCGGGTGCGCAGCAGGCCGAGGTCGGTGCCGCAATGCGGCTCGGTCAGGTTCATGGTGCCGGTCCATTCGCCCGACACCAGCTTCGGCAGGTAGGTCTGCTTCTGCTCGTCGGTGCCCCAGACATGGATCGCCTCATAGGCGCCGTGGGACAGGCCCGGATACATGCCGAACGCCATGTTCGACGCCGAGACGAATTCGTTGACGGCAAAGCCGAGCACATAGGGCATGCCCTGGCCGCCGTATTCGGGGTCCGAGGTGATGCCCGACCAGCCGCCGTCGATGAAGGTCTTATAGGCTTCCTTGAAGCCCTTCGGCGTCGTCACCACGCCGTCGGCGATCTTGCAGCCTTCCTGGTCGCCCGACTGGTTGATAGGGGCCAGCACGCGCTCGCACAGCTTGGCGCCTTCCTCGAGGACGGCGTCCACCACGTCCCGGGGGGCATCGGCGAAGCCCGGCAGGTTGGAATATTTCTCGATGGTCAGCACGTCGTGCAGGACGAAACGGATATCGTCGACGGGCGCCTTGTAACTGGGCATGGGTCTCTCCTCAGACTTCCTGTGGCAGGAGCGGACGGGGAATCGCACGGCCCTTCGGCGACCTGGCCGTGACACCGCCGCCCGTTTTGGACTTGCGCCGCCCGGCTCCGCTCCAGCGTGCCTCGCCATAGCGGCAAGACAATGACAACTCAAGCACGATTATCGACATGATTGTCAGCATGGCGACGATCATGCGGCCATTCCGTCGCGGCAGGCGCCGGCACGGCACGGTGCCCGGTCGCGGCTGCCGATACTGTCCCCCGCGGCGGGGAAAGCGGGCGGGCCGCACCGAACAGAGGGGCGGCCGGGACAGGGCCCCGGCCGGCATGGGTCAAGGCCGCGCGACGACACGCGGCCGGAAGAGTGGCGGCACTCACGCCGTGCCGACCTTCCTGCGCTTCGGCGCGGCGACCGGCTGATGGGGGTCGATGCCCCGCTCCTTCAGCAGGCCCTCGAGGAAGCCGCAGGCATTGGTCAGCTCCACCAGGGTCTGGTCGATGTCCTGGCGCTGGCGCTCCAGGCTCGCGGCCTTGTTGCGAGCGATCAGAAGGGTGCGGCGGATCTGTTCGGTCTGGCCGTCGCCGAGATCGTAGAGATCCAGAATGTCGCGCAGTTCGGCCAGCGAGAAGCCCACCCGCTTGCCGCGCAGGATCAGCAGCAGCCGCACCCAGTCGCGCTGCGAATAGATCCGGGTCTGGCCATCCCGGCGCGGGTGCAGCAGGCCCTTGTCCTCATAGAAGCGGATGGCGCGGGGCGTCACGCTGAATTCTTCCGACAGCTGGGTGATCGAATAGGTTTTCGACCCCGCGGGTTCAGCCCCTGCCTTCATCCGATCGTCTCCTCCGAACGTGGGCAGACTCATAGATGACGTTGACGTTAACGTCAACTGGCAAATCGTCAGCGATGGCAATTTTATATCGCGCCGCAGTGCGAAATCATTTCAGGAATTCCAATATCTGGCACGAAACCGGGGGCGACCCCATATTCCCCCGGATGGACGAGGAGAATTGGCCCATGAATGGCTTGCGGCGCCTGCTGTTGCGGTCGTGGCAGGCCGCGGTGAGCGCCGGCGGGATCTTTCTCGCCTATTGCGGCTGGGTGATCGACGGCGCGGTGGGGCTGGCCCTGTTCACCCTGATCGCCGCCCTCCTGGTGCCCCTGCGCCTCCATCCGCGCCGGGCCCTGGCGACCCTGGCGGAGTTCCTGGCACTCTTTTCCCGCTGAGAGGCCCCTATCGGGGGAAATGCTCCACATGGGTTTCGGCGGCGCGGCCATAGTAGACGACGCGGCGGCCGGCAAAAGAGACCAGATAACCGGCACAGCCCGCCGCCCTGGCCCCTTCGGAAAAAGCCTCGTAGCGATAGTCCGCCGAACCCGACTGGGCCCAGCGGACCAGCGCTTCGATCCCGGCGGCGGCGAAGGCGGCCGCCACCGGCCCCCGGCCCCCGGGCATGGCCAGGGCCACGCTATCGCCGTCCGGCCGGTAGAAAATCTGGGCATGGCGACGATAGTCCACCGCATAACCCTCGAAACCGGCTCCGGCCAACCGGCCGACGATTTCAGGGAAACTCAGGCTGCCGTCATGGGCCGCCCTCAGGCAGGCTTCGGCAATGGCGATCCGGTCCGCGTCCATGGTCGTCTCCTACAGGCAATGGGTCATCGCTCAGTCGAGGGGGATCCGCGTCAGGCGCTGCCGATCCACCAGGGCCTTCAGCATCCGGTCCAGGCTCTCCCGCTCCGCCGGGTCCAGGGCGCCGAAATAATCCGCATCATTCCGATCGGCGATGGCGGCAAGGACAGGCACCTTGGCCCGCCCCGCCGCGGACAGGAACAGACGCTGGCCCCGCCGGTCCCCCGGATGATCCCCCCGCTCCGCCAGGCCCTTGGCCTGCAACCGGTCGGCCAGCTTGCTGATCGCCCCCCGGGTCAGGCCCATCTTCTCCGCCAGGGCGGAGGGGGCGACGGCCGCCTCGTCGTAGAGGGCGCGCAGGACACACCATTCCGCCACGGTTACGCCCTCGGCGCCCAGCCTGCTGGCGAAATCCTGCGATACCGCATTGGAGACCATGCGCATCCAATAACCCGTATGCGCGGTTAGATCCGAGACGAAAGCCATGGCCACCTCATTAGTTGACTAGGAAACTATACCCGCATTGTTTCCTAGTCAACAACAATCCATCCCGCCCTTGTCCCGGGCCGGGCTTCGAGGCGAGAATGGCGCCAACGACACGAGGGGAGCGCCATGACCAGCAACCGGCCGCAGCGGCTCGAAACCTACGCCGAATTCTTTCCCTACTACCTTCAGGAACATGCCAAGCCGGCAACCCGGGCGCTGCATTATATCGGCACCGGCCTGAGCTTCGGCTTCCTGGCGGCGGCGATCGCGACCGGCAACGGCTGGTGGCTGGCGGGCATGCCGCTGGCCGGCTATTTCTTCGCCTGGGTCGCGCATTTCGGCATCGAGAAGAACCGCCCGGCCACGTTCACCTATCCGCTGTGGTCGCTGGTCTCGGACTACCGGATGTTCTTCCTCTGGGCCGGCGGGCGGCTCGGCCGCCATCTTCGGGCGGCCGGGGTTACGGACTGACGCGCCGCTCGGAAGCCTCTGGCCACCCTGGCCACCCTCGCCCATACTCGGGCGACCGGCATCGCCTTCGGCCCCGAGTCTCAGATGCAGATCTACCTGCCCATAGCCGAGCTTTCGGTCGATGTCTTCCTCCTGCTTGGGCTTGGCGGCGCAGTCGGTTTCCTGTCCGGCCTGTTCGGGGTCGGCGGCGGCTTCCTGATCACGCCCCTGCTGATCTTCATCGGCGTGCCGGCCCCGGTCGCGGTCGGCACCGGGGCGCAGCAGGTGGTGGCGACCTCGGTTTCCGGCGTCATCGCCCATTGGCGGCGCAGCAATGTCGATGTCCCCATGGGCCTCGTGCTGACCGCCGGCGGCCTGGTCGGGTCCGGCCTCGGGTCCTGGGCCTTTGCCGCCCTGCGCAAGGCGGGCACGGTCGATGTCGTCATCGCCATCGCCTATGTGCTGTTCCTCGGCTCCATCGGTTCCCTGATGTTCATCGAGAGCGCGGGCGCGCTCTGGAAGCAGCGGCGCGGCACGGTCCGGCGCCGCAAGCTGCACCAGCACAATTGGGTGCACGGCCTGCCGTTCAAGATGCGCTTCCGGAAATCGCGGCTCTATATCAGTGCCCTGATGCCGCTCGCGGTCGGTTTCTGCATCGGCGTGCTCTCCGCCATCATGGGCGTCGGCGGCGGCTTCATCCTGGTCCCGGCCATGATCTACCTGCTCGGCATGCCTACCCAGGTGGTGATCGGAACCTCGCTGTTCCAGGTCATTTTCGTTACCGCCTTCGTTACCTTCCTGCAGGCCTGGGCCAACCAGTCGGTCGATATCCTGCTCGCCATGCTGCTGCTGTTCGGTTCCGTGATCGGGGCGCAGTTCGGCACCAGGGTCTCGCTGCGCCTGAAGGGCGAGCAATTGCGCGTGCTGCTCAGCCTGCTCGTGCTCGCGGTCGGGATCCGGCTGGCGGTCGATCTTCTCGTCACCCCGGCCGAACTCTATTCCCTCACCCTGATCGGGGCCCGGCTGTGAGGGCGCGCCTCGCCCTCCTGCTGTTCGCCGGCCTGCTGCTCGGCCTGCCGGCGCGGGCCGACACGCTGATGACCGACCTGTCGCAGCGCCTGATCGCCATCACCTCCAGCTTCACCGGCTCCTCCATCCTGGTCTTCGGCGCCGTGGTCGCCGACGGGCCGGGCAAGCGCGATGTGGTGGTCGTGCTGCGCGGGCCCGACCAGGGGATCCGGGTGCGGCGCAAGGAACGGGCCTTCGGCATCTGGGTGAACACGGACGCCCATCCCTTCGCCGGCATTCCCGCCTTCTATGCCGTCGCCTCGACACGGCCCCTGGCCCAGATCGGTGCCGCCTCCCATCTCGCCCGTCACCAGATCGGCCTCGAGGCGCTGAAGCTCCGCGAGCGCGACCGCCCGGAGGGGGAGGAGATCACCGCCGACGTCCTGCCCTTCCGCGAGGCGATCCTGCGCCTGAAGCAGCGCGCCACGCTTTATTCGCCCCAGGTCCAGCCGGTCACCTTCGTCGGCCCCAGCCTGTTCCGGGCGGAGTTCCACTTCCCCTCCAACGTGCCCGTGGGCAGCTACAAGGCCGAGATCTATCTGTTCAAGGACGGCGATCTGGTCGGCGCCAATTCCTCCGCCCTCTTCGTCGACAAGACCGGGGTGGAGCGCTGGATCTACAAGGCCGCGCTCAACTATCCCGCGCTCTACGGCCTTGCCGCCGTCGCCGTCGCCGTCGCCTTCGGCTGGGGTGCCGCCATCGTCTTCCGCCGCACCTGAGATGTTCTTCGTCGCCGCGAAACTGTTCTGGCTGGTCGCGGCCCCGCTCAATCTGGCGGTCCTGCTCGGCCTCGGCGCCGTGGCCGGTATCCTGTGCCGGTGCCCGCGGCTGGCCCGGCGGCTGGCCGCGGCAGCCTTGGCCGTGCTGTTGCTGGCGGCGGCGACGCCGCTCGGCCCCTATGCCGCCGCCGTGCTGGAACGGCGCTTTGTCCCGGCCCCGGCCCTGCCGGCAGCGATTGCCGGGATCCTCGTCCTTGGCGGCGGCATCGACACCGAACGCTCGCTCGGCTGGGGCCGGCCCATCCTCGGCGCCGAGGCCGAGCGGCTGACCGCCCTCATCGACCTCGGCCGGCGCTATCCCGAGGCCCCCGTGATCTATGCCGGCGGCTTCGGCGGCCTCGGCACGGTCGCGCGGACCGAGGCCGCTTTCGCCCGCGACTTCCTCCTCGCCGCCGGCTTCGACCTGACCCGGGTCGCCTTCGACGGCCGCTCGCGCAATACCCGCGAAAACGCCGTCGAGGCCCGCATGCTGGCCGGCGACAGCGCCGGCCGCCCCTGGGTCCTGGTCACCGGCGCCCTGCACATGCCGCGCGCCGTCGCCGTCTTCCGGCACGAGGGCTGGCAGGTGATCCCCTGGCCGGTCGCGCCCGTCACCCCGGGGCCGGACGCGATGCCCTGGACCCCGCTCGACACCGCCGCCACCCTCGGGCAATCGACCCGGGCGCTGCGCGAATGGATCGGGCTCGCCGCCTATCGCGCCGCCGGCTATACCGCGACCCTGCTGCCTAAATAGGGAAGCGGCAGCCATCCGCCAGCCTGTGGCCGCCAGCACACGGTAATTTACCTATGATAAATTGTTATTTATATTTTATTGACGAACATATTTCGGATAATCGTTGATGGGCGGGAAGCCGGCGGGAATTCCCCTCCGCCCGACGGCCGCACCCAGTCCGAGGTTCTTTCGATGCTCCGCCCCGTCAGCGCGTCTTCCCGCGCCACCCTCACGCTTGCCCTCGCCGCCGGCGCCGCCCTGGGGGCGGCCTTCCCGGCTTCGGCCACGGTCGGCTATTTCTCCCATGGCTATGGCGTGCAGGCGAAGGGTATCGCCGGCGCCGCCATCGCCTATCCCAAGGATTCGATCGCGATCGCTGCCAACCCGGCGGGCGCGGCCTTCCTCGGCGACCGTTTCGATATCGGCGTCGAAGTGTTCAGCCCCGACCGGGGCGCCACCATCGCCGGCAACGGCGCCGGCCCGGACCAGCATTACGACGGCAGCGACACCGAATTCTTCGCCATTCCGGAACTGGGCTATATCCGCCAGGTCAGCGATACCCTGTCGCTCGGCGTCGCGGTCTATGGCAACGGCGGCATGAACACCGATTACGGCACCAATCCCTTCGGCCGTTTCGGCGCCCAGGGTGCCGCCGGGGTCAATCTCGAACAATTGATCGTCTCGCCCACCATCGCCTATGAATTCCTGCCCGGCCATGCCGTCGGCGCCTCGCTGAACGTCAGCTACCAGCGTTTCGAGGCCAAGGGCATCGGCCTGTTCGCCGGCTTCTCCCAGGATCCGGCCCATGTCTCGAACCAGGGCGTCGACGATGCCTTCGGCTATGGTTTCCGCATCGGCTATCTCGGCGACATCACCCCCTGGCTCAGCATCGGCCTGAACTATCAGACCAAGACCTGGTCGCAGGAATTCGAGAAATACCGCGGCCTGTTCGCCGACCAGGGCGATTTCGACATTCCGGCACACTATGGCCTGGGCGTGACCCTGAAGGCGCCCTACGGCCTGGACCTGACGGGCGAGGTCCAGCGCATCGAATATTCGGGTGTCGGCGCCGTCGGCAATCCGGTGAACAGCCTGTTCCAGGGCGTGCCGCTCGGTGCCGACAACGGCCCGGGCTTCGGCTGGGACGATGTCACCGTCTTCCGCCTGGGCGCCAATTACCGGGTGAACGGGAACTGGCAGGTCCGCGGCGGCTGGGCCTATGTCACCGATCCGATCCCGGCCGACCAGACCTTCCTCAACACCCTGGCCCCCGGCGTGGTGCAGCATCACTTCACCCTGGGCGCCACCTGGAACAGCGACGGCGGCCTGGAACTCAGCGCCTATGGCCTTTACGCCCCCAAGGTGCGGGTCGACGGCGAGAATTCGATCCCGCCCGGCTTCGCCGGCGGCAATGCCAATATCGACCTGTCGGAAATCGCGGTCGGCGTCGCCGTCGGCTACAAGTTCGGCAGCCGCTGAGACTGAATACAGGCCGGCGATGACCTTTCCGGTCATTGCCGGCCGCAGCACCCTGCCGCACCCTGGCGCCATCGCAACCCGGAGGGGATGAAGATGGCGAATATGGCCGGGCTGATCGAAACCATCATCGTGGCGGCGCCGCTGGCCCGCCGCCTCGGCATCCGCCTGCTGGCCGTGGGCGACGGCCGCCTGGAGCTTGCCCTGCCCTTCTCGCCGGACAATGTCACGGTGGGGAACACGGTTCACGGCGGCGCCATCGCCAGCCTGATCGACATCGTCGGCGCCGGCCTGTCCTGCCTCGTCGCCGATCCGGAACGGCACACGGGCGGCGCCACCGCCACCCTGGACGTCAACTACCTGCGCCCCGCCCTCGGCATCGACCTGGTCGGCCGGGGCGTGATCCTGCGCGCCGGCCGCACCTCCCTCGTCAGCGAGGTCGAGGTCCGCGCCCCCGACGACCGGCTGATCGCCAAGGGCACGGTCAACAGCACACTCTTTTAAGCGGCCGCCAGCCCGCGCCGCAGCGAGGCCGCCATCTCGCGCATCGCCCGGTCGGCGGCGGGCACCGTGCCGGGGAACGCGATGAAGCCGTGGATCAGGCTTTCATACATCAGGACATTGACCGGCACCTGGGCCGCCGCCAGTGCCTCGCCATAGGCCTGGCCCTGGTCCTGCAAGGGATCGAAGCCGGCCAGCACCAAAGTCGCCCCCGGCAGGCCGGCGTGGCTGTCGGCGCCGAGCGGCGTGATCCGCGGGTTCGAGGTATCGCTCCCCGGCGGCAGGACGCTGGCCATGAAATGGTCGATCATCGGCCGGGTCAGCAGGAAGCCCCGGCCATAGGTCTCAAGCGAGCGCCAGGGCCGGGTCATGTCCACACTCGGATAGATCAGCAATTGGTGGCGCGGCGCCGGCACGCCCAGGCGCTCGCCCAGCAGCGAGATCACCGCGGCGATATGGCCGCCCGCGCTGTCGCCGCCGACGGCGATGCGCGCGGGATCGGCGCCGAGCACCGCCGCATTCTCCCCGACCCAGCGCCAGACCGCTTCCGCATCCTCGCTCTGCGCCGGGAAGACATGCTCGGGCGCCAGCCGGTATTCGGCCGACAGGACGAGGCAGCGGGCCTCGTCCGCCAGCAGGCGGCAAGGCACCTCGTAATCGTCGAGGTCACCGACGACGAAGCCCCCGCCATGGAAGAACACCAGCAGCGGCGCCCCCGGCCCCACCCCTTCGGGGACATAAAGCCGGGCGGACAGGGGCCGCGCCGGCCCCGGGATGACCAGCCGGTCGATCCGCGCCATCGGCCGGGGCTTGCCGCCGACGACGGCGCAAAGCCGGTTGTATTGCTGCCGGGCCCGCGGCGCCGGCAGGGATTCCATCGCCGGCTCGCGCGAGATCAGGCGCAGGATGAACTGGACCCTGGTGTCCAGCGTCCGCCCCCCGATCCGGATCGGGCGGCGCCCGGCAAGAAAGACCAGGGCTTTCTCCGGCAGCCGGACCAGCCAGCGGACGACGACAGCCTCGATCTTGCGTAACAGGCGCAACCAGCCGCTCATGACCCTCTCCCCGGGATGCTTCGGCATCTCCGCCAAGGGAGAGGTAGCAATATTACCGCCCGGGGACAATCTTGTCAGTTGACCAAATTCGCCCGAATTGCCGATGAAATTTCCTGCAAAGCCCGGTCGGCGCTGCCGACGACGCCGGGCAGCGAGACGAAACCATGGGTCAGAGTGTCGAATTCGAGCACTTTGACCGCAACGCCGGCGCCGGCCAGCGCCGCGGCATAGGCGCGGCCTTCGTCCTGCAGGGGGTCGAAGCCGGCGATGATCACGGTCGCGGCCGGCAGGCCGTCCATGCTGTCCGCCTTCAGGGGCGAGACCCGGGCATCGGTGCGATCCGCGTCGTCGGGCAGGAAATGGCCCATGAACCAGTGCATGGCCGCCTTGGTCAGCAGGAACCCTTCGGCATAGGTCTCGTGCGAGGCCCATTCGCGCGAGACGTCTGTCACCGGATAGATCAGCAACTGGTGCCTGGGCAGGGGCAGGCCCGCCGCCTTCGCCTGCTGGCTGACCACGGCGGACAGATGGCCGCCGGCGCTGTCGCCGCCGACCCCGATCCGGGCCGGATCGGCGCCATAGTCGCCGGGATCGGCCGTGACATGGCGCCAGACCGCCAGGCAATCCTCGATCGCCACCGGGAACCGGTGCTCCGGCGCCAGGCGATAGTCGACCGACAGCACCTGGCAGCGGGCGGCATCGGCCAGATAGCGGCAGACGCGGTCATAGGATTCGAGATCGCCGATGACGAAGCCGCCGCCATGGAAATAGACCAGGGTCGGCGCCGGCCCCGGCGGCAGGTCGTTCGGGACGTAGAGGCGGAGCGGGATATCGCCATAGGGGCCGGGGGCGCGCCGTTCCTCGACGCGGGCCATGCCCCGGGCGCCGCCGCCGAAAGTATAGGCCATGTCGCGGTAAAGCTGGCGGGCGCCGCTGACCGGCAGCGTCTCGATCGCCGGGCGCTTCGCGGCCAGCGCCAGCAGGAACTGGAGCTGGGGATCCAGGGTCTTGCCCTCGATCATGACCGGCCGGCCGCCCGCCATCTTCACCAGCCACGAGCGGGGCAGGCGCACGAGAATGGAGACCAGGATCTTCTCGATGACCCGGCGAATGGACATTGCTGTTTCCCCCTGCTGAAAGCGTCGGTATCGATGGTCGGTCAGGATTGCGGCGGGGCGGCCCAGCCGCCCAGCGCGCCGGCGACGAGAAGACCGGTGGCGAAACGGGCCGCCCGCTCGACGTCATTGTCCCCGGTCTCGATCATGCGCGCGGCCAGATTGACCGCGATGCCGTGAATGGCCAGGGTCAGCATGTCGGCGTCGGTCGTCGGCGGTAGCAGGCGGCGCACCACCGCATCGGCGATATCCTCGCGCAGTTCGTCCCGCCCCTCGGCCAGTTCCGGGCTGGCGAAAACCGAGGCGATCGCCGCCATGTTCCGCCGCATCAGGTCGTAGGTCGGGCGATCCTCGACGACATAGCGGAAATAGGTCAGATAGGCCTGATAGCAGAAATCCTGGAAACTGCGGGCCGAGCGCCGCTCCGCCCGCAGGCGCTGGCGCACGCGGCGGGCGCTGTCCTCGACCACGGCGCGGAACACCGCCTCCTTGGTCGGGAAATAATTATAGAAGGTTCCCGAGGCCAGCGAGGTGCGGCGGATGATGTCGCGCACCGTCGTCGCCTCATAGCCGAGACTGGCGAAGACTTCCCGCGCCGCCGCCAGGATCTGGGACCGGTTCTGCGCCTTGGTGGTCGCACGCTTGCCGGCCTGCAGGGCGTCCTCCGCCTCGTCCTCGGTGTCGATCACCGGCAGATCCTGTGTCGCCGCCAGCCCCTGTGTCATCAGCCCTCCATCCCCTGCCCGTCGGGTCTTCCCCCCTCGCGGGCCTTGGGCCTCTTGCCGGGGAAAAATGATGCCGGCGTCAAAGCCGGCCGGCGGACCGGCCCTAGTCCGCGCCGGTGCGCCCCGGCGCCATGATCACGAAAATGACGCCAAGGTCAAATGCGCCGAGTGTTTTGGGACCTTTTCCCGTCACGCCCCTTCCCGTCATGCCCCGGTAAAGCGGGGCGGGCGCTTTTCGATGAAGGAAAGCACCCCTTCGGCGGCGTCGGCGCTGCGGGCCAGGCGGCGCTGGGTCTCGCCGAAACCGGCGATCGCCGCCTCCTGGCCGTGCAGGGCATAGGTGCGGGCATTGTCCCTGGTGGCGCGCACCGCCAGCGGCGCCTTGTCCGTGATCTCGCCGGCGATCGCCAGCGCCCGGTCCAGCACCGACGCCGGTTCGACGATCTCCTGGACGAAGCCGAGGCGGCGGGCTTCCCCGGCATCGAATTCGCTGCCGGTCAGCAGCCAGCGCATGGCATTGCCCCAGCCCGCGCGCTCGACGAAGCGGAAAGTGGCGCCGCCGGTCGCCATGATGCCGCGTTTCGGCTCGATCTGGGCGAAGCGGCAGTCGCTGCCGGCGACGACGATATCGGCGGCCAGCATCAATTCGATGCCGGCGGTGAAGCAGATGCCCTTGACCGCGGCGATCACCGGCTTGCTGCGCGGGCGGCCACGCAGGTTGAAGGCATCCACCTTGTCGGGCGCATGGGGCAGGTCGCCGCCCTCGGCCATGGCGGCGGCGAAGCGCGGCAGATCGATGCCGCCGGTGAAATGATCGCCATGGGCGTGCAGGATGCCGACCCAGAGCCCGGGATCATCCTCCAGCAGCGTATAGGCATCGTTCAGGGCGTGAAACATTTCGGGCGTCAGGCCGTTCCGCTTTTCCGGCCGGTCGAGGCCGATCAACAGCAGGTTGCCGCGGCGCTCGACGCTGATGCGCCCGGCCGGATTCGCTTCGCTCATGCGGGTGCTCCCCCTCGTCCTGGTGTTTTTCGTCTTGTTGTTTCTTGGCTTCGCATAGCGCATTCCAAAAGCCGTGAAAACGCCGGAAGCAGGGCACCCGCCCGCCAAAGCGGTTCCCACGTCGGCTGAAACCGCGCTAGTGTCCGTTCGAATTGCCACTTGAAGGCCATCATGCCCCGCTCGCCGCGTCTTCACCTCCTCCTGCTCGTGCTGCTGCTTTGCATCCCCGCCGCCCCCCGGGCCTTCGCCGCCGAGGAGAACAGCGCGGAAAAGCCGATCGCCGGGGCGCCCGTCGCTTCGGACGGCCGGCAGGTCACCAGCCAGATCACCAGCTGGAGCGCGAGCCTCGACAAGCTGGAAGTGACGGTGCGCAATCCCGCCGCCGACGAACAGACGATTCTCGAAGCCAGAACCCAGGTCGAGGCGATCCGCGACGAAGCCCAGGCGCTGGCCGCATCGGTGAACAGTTCGCTGGCCGAGACCCGGGCCCTGCTCGACGCCCTGGGCCCGCCGCCGGCGGACGAGAACACCAAGGAATCGCCCGAGCTTGCCCGCCAGCGCGCCAGCCTGAACGCCGAAATCTCCGATCTCGACGGCCGGGCCAAGCGGGCCCTGGTGGTCGCCGCCCGCGCCGACGCCCTGGTCCTGATCGCGGTCGAGAATACGCGGAAACAGGTCACCGCCAAGGTCATGGCCCAGGGTCCCTCGCCCTTCTCGCTGGAACTTTGGGAAACCGGCCTGCCCGAGACGCTGGACGCCATCACCGCCCTGTCCGGGGTGCCGCTGGCGTGGTGGTCGGCGCCCGAGACCGGCGCCAAGCTGGCGACGGCATGGCCGACCGTGCTGCTCGTCATCGTCGGCGCCACCATCGTCGGCTGGCCGATCCGGCGCTGGCTGCTGCGGAAGGGCGGCCCGAAGCCCGAGGAGGAAGAGCCGAGCCAGGGCCGCCGCGTGCTGGCGGCGACGGCGGCCGGCCTTGCCACCTGCGCCATTCCGGTGCTGGCCATCGTCTCGGTCTATGTCTCCTTCAGCGTCCACGGCCTGCTGACCGGCGATTTCAGCCTGCTGGCCCGGGGGCTGGTGGCCGGCCTGTCGATCTATATCGTGGTCTCGGGCTTTGCCCATGTCGCCCTGCAACCGCGCCTGCCCCAGTGGCGGATTTCCGGCCTCTCGGAGAAAAGCGCCGAGACCTTGGAAAGCCGCCTGAAGCTGCTGGGCGTCATGATCGGGGTCAACAGCTTCATCTGGATCGCCTTCAACCTGGCCCAGGCGGACGGCAGTTTCCGCGCCCTGGTCAATCTCTTCGCCAATTCGACCATCGCCTTCGGTCTGTGGCCGATCCTGGGCGACCGTGCCTGGTATCGCAGCGAAGCCATGGTCTCTGCCGAGGCGACGGGGGGCGAGACGGTCGATCCCCGGCTCTACGTCTTCCCGCGGCGCGTGCTGCGCCTCCTGGTGCTGGCGATCCCGGTCACCGCGCTGGCCGGCTATTATAATCTTTCCGATTACATCACGCGCAACGTCATCCTGATCGGCGCCCTGTTCGGCATTTTCTCGGCCCTGACGACGGTGATCGGCGAGGCGACCGCGGCCATGCTGAATGCCCAGCGCGGCCCCTTGCGCCAGGTCCGGAGCGCCCTCGGCCTGTCGGACGATTCGGGCAAGGTCGCCCATTTCTGGCTCGCCGGCTTCTTCAACGTCGCCCTCGGCTTCGCCCTCTTCCTCGCCTTCCTGCCCAGCGCGGGGGTGCCGCGGCAGGATATCGCCAATTTCCTCGAATCCGGCATCTCCGGCGTCCGGATCGGCAATTTCACCATTTCCTTCACCGACATCCTGCTGGCGATCGTGGTCTTCATCGTCGCGCTGCGCCTGACGCGCATGGTGCAGCGCCTGCTCGAGCGGCGGATCCTGCCGCAGACCCGCTTCGATACCGGGGTGCAGAATTCGATCAAGTCGGCCGCCGGCTATGCCGGCACCACCCTCGGCCTCGTCATCGCCGTCTCGGTCGCGGGCATCAACTTCTCGAATATCGCGATCATCGCCGGCGCGCTCTCGGTCGGTATCGGCTTCGGCCTCCAGAACATCGTGAACAATTTCATCTCCGGCCTCATCGTGCTGGTCGAACGGCCGGTGAAGGTGGGCGACTGGGTGGTGATCGGCGGCGCCGAGGGCACGGTGAAGCGCATCAACGTGCGCGCGACCGAGATCGAGACCTTCAAGCGCACCACGGTAATCGTGCCGAACGGCGACCTCATCTCGCAGCCGATCGTCAACTACACGCTGCACAACAAGCTGGGCCGCATCGACATTCCGGTCGGCGTCGCCTATGGCAGCGATCCCTCGACGATCGAGAAGACCCTGATCGAGATCGCGAGCAGCCACAAGTCGGTGCTGTCCTTCCCGAAGCCCCGGGTGTTCTTCCTCAATTTCGGCGCCAGTTCGCTCGATTTCGAGCTGCGCTGCTTCCTTGCCAATATCGAGGAGGGCGCCCTGGTCCGCACCGACCTCATGTATGCGGTCGAACGCACCTTCCGCGAACGGAAGATCGAAATTCCCTTCGCGCAGTCCGAGGTGAACTTCAAGGACCGTGACTTCGATCGGATCGAAGCCCTGATCAACCGTTTCCTCGACCAGCGCGACGCGCAGCGGGCGGAACCGGCGGGCAAGCATGAAGGAACCGGGAACGCATGAGCGAGGACAACGGGCAGGAGCCCGCAAAGGTCATCGGCGAACTGATCGGCGAGAACAAGCATCTGCTGCTGTCCGCCGTGCCCTTCGCCATGGCGGTCGGCATGGCGGTGGAGGAGGTCGGCCCGGCCCGCGCCACCCTGTCCCTGCCCTGGCGCGAGGATCTGGTCGGCAATCCCGAGACCGGCGTCCTGCACGGCGGCATCGTCACCGCGCTGATCGACAATGCCTGCGGCACGGCGGTGATCTGCGCCCTGACGCGCATGACCAGCGTCGCCACCCTCGACCTCCGCATCGATTACCTGCGCCCGGCGACCCCGGGGCAGACCGTGTTCGTCGATGCCGAATGCTATCGCAAGACCCGCAGCATCGCCTTCATCCGGGCGCTGGCCCATCACGGCGACCGCGGCGATGCCATCGCCCATTCGGTCGCGACCTTCATGCTGGGCGCCAACCGGACCGGGCCGTCGCGCCAGATCGCCGAAAAGGTGGGCCAATGACCGACCGCCAGCGCCTGCCCCGCCTCACCCACCCGGTCAGCACCGAGGACATCGGCCGCCTGATGCAGGCGATTCCCTTCGCCCGCCTGCTCGGCGTCACCGCGACGACCGACGAGTCGGGCAGGGTGATCGCCCATATGCCCTATGCCGATCACCTGATCGGCAATCCGCGCCTGCCGGCGCTGCACGGCGGCACCATCGGTGCCTTCCTCGAAATGACGGCGATCGCCCAGCTCGTCGCCGACATGGCCGAGCCGGGAATCCCGAAGACGATCGACATCACCGTCGATTACCTGCGCTCGGGCCGGCCGCGCGACACTTTCGCCAAGGCCATCGTCGCCAAGCACGGCCGGCGCATCGCCAATGTCAGGATCGAAGCCTGGCAGGACGATCCGACCCGGCCGATCGCCACCGCCCACGGCCATTTCATGCTGCCCGAAGGGGGCGAGGCCGCGGTGCCCCCCGCTACCGACGAAGGCTGAGCCTCAGCGGCGCCGGGCGACGGCCAGGGCGCCCAGCCCGAGCCCGAGCGAGATCAGCGCGTTCCACCCGGCCATCGACAGGCCGAACAGCGACCAGGCGACATCGCCGCAGCGGACCACCGGCGCAGTCTCGATCTGGGACAGAAGATCCTGGACCGAGCCTGCCGTACTGCCGCCGCCACCGCAGGCGGCCAGCCCCTGCCACCAGCCCTGCTCGACCCCGACATGAAAGCCGGCGATCCCGACCCCGGCCACCAGCCCGACCAGGGCAAGCCCGAGGCCCAGCGCCGCCGGCAGGCCGCGCGGCAGCACCAGGGCGAGAACGGCGCCGGCCATGGCCGCGCCATGGGCCCAGCGCTGCCAGATGCATAATTCGCAAGGCGCCAGCCCGCCGCCATATTGGAACAGCAAGGCCCCGCCCAGCAGGGCGGCCGATCCGGCCAGCACCAGCGCCGCCCCCCGCCGCGCGCCCGATCCCGCTGCACCGCTTTTCCGCATCACCGAATCTCCAGCCGACCTGCTGCCCCAAGATACGATGGCCAAGCCACCCGATCCATCGCCCCCTGCCCCCCGCCCTCGTCGGAGGAAGCGCTTGCGCTCCCTGCCGCACGCTGTTATCTAGCCGATCTCCCCGGCCGGCCCCGCCGCCGGCGACACGCGCGGGCGTGGCGGAATTGGTAGACGCAGCGGACTCAAAAAGTGGTTTGTCTACCGTGCGACAGAATATCGCGGTGAATTGAAAAGCTGTTGTAGTTCAAGGAGTTGCCGGGGTAGGAGAAAAGCGGTCGAGGGAACCTCAAAAAGCGCTAGGTGCAGAATAGGTGCAGAGCGCGGAGGCTAGAATCGGCGGTAATGTGCGGGCGTGGCGGAATTGGTAGACGCAGCGGATTCAAAATCCGCCGTCCTTACGGATATGTCGGTTCGAGTCCGACCGCCCGCACCATGGTTTGCCTTGAATATCCGCTGCCGGAACGGAAAGGGCGGCACCTTGCGGCGCCGCCCCGGCCTCGACCTGAACCGCCGGCGGGCGGCGCTCGGTCAATAGCGGTAGTGTTCGGGCTTGTAGGGGCCGTCGACCTTGGCGCCGATATAGGCGGCCTGCTGTTCGGTCAGGCTGGTGAGCTTGGCGCCCAGCTTGGCCAGATGCAGGCGGGCGACCTTTTCGTCCAGGTGCTTCGGCAGCATGTAGACCTTGCGCTCGTAATTCTTGTGGTTCCCGAACAGTTCGATCTGGGCGATGACCTGGTTCGAGAAGGACGCCGACATCACGAAGCTGGGGTGCCCGGTGGCGCAGCCGAGGTTGACGAGGCGGCCCTCGGCCAGGACGATCAGGCGCTTGCCGTCGGGGAAGATCACCTCGTCCACCTGGGGCTTCACATTGTCCCACTGGTAGTTGCGGAGCGCGGCGATCTGGATCTCGCTGTCGAAGTGGCCGATGTTGCAGACGATCGCCCGGTCCTTCATCGCCCGCATGTGGTCGAGGGTGATCACGTCGATATTGCCGGTGGTGGTGACGAAGATGTCGCCGGCCGGGGCCGCCTCTTCCATGGTCACCACCTGATAGCCTTCCATCGCCGCCTGCAGGGCACAGATCGGGTCGATCTCGGTCACCATCACGCGGGCGCCCTGGCTGCGCAGCGAGGCGGCCGAGCCCTTGCCCACGTCGCCGTAGCCGGCGACGACGGCGACCTTGCCGGCCAGCATGACGTCGGTCGCGCGCTTGATGCCGTCGACCAGCGACTCGCGGCAGCCGTAGAGATTGTCGAACTTCGACTTGGTGACGCTGTCGTTCACATTGATCGCCGGCACCTTCAGCGTGCCCGCCTTGTACATTTCGTAGAGGCGGTGGACGCCCGTCGTCGTCTCTTCCGAGAGGCCGAAAACGCCGCCCATCAGTTCCGGATATTCATTGTGCATGAGAACGGTGAGGTCGCCGCCGTCGTCCAGGATCATGTTGGGGACCCAGCCGTCCGGGCCCTTCACGGTCTGGTGGATGCACCACCAGAATTCCTCTTCCGTCAGGCCCTTCCAGGCGAAGACCGGCACGCCGGCCGCCGCGATCGCCGCCGCCGCCTGGTCCTGGGTCGAGAAGATGTTGCACGACGACCAGCGCACCTCGGCGCCGAGCGCGGTCAGGGTCTCGATCAGCACCGCGGTCTGGATCGTCATGTGCAGGCAGCCGGCGATGCGGGCGCCCTTCAGCGGCTGGGCGGCGCCATATTCCTCGCGCAGCGCCATCAGGCCGGGCATTTCCGTCTCGGCGATGCGGATTTCCTTGCGCCCCCAGTCGGCAAGCGCGAGATCCTTGACCTTGAAATCGGTGAAAGCGGCCATGTCCATCATCCTCGGGCCGTGACGGGCAAGCCGGGCACGGCAGTTATACGCGGCTGCCCGCGTGGAATGGCCCTCTTCTACCAGCCTGCCCGGGGCGGCGCAACCACCGGGATAAAGATATCTTTATGTGTTGATGCATCTTCCGGTCACCGGCGGGCCGTGGCGCAGGCCCCGGGCCTGGGATAGGATCGGGTCATGCTCGACAGCCTTCTCGCCTCCCTTTTCGCCTTCGGCTTCACGGCGCCGGACCTGCTGGCTCTCGGCCTGTTCGGGGCGGTGTGGTTCGGCTACGAGCCGGGGCTGAACCTGGTCGGGCGGCGCTTCCGCACGATCAATTTCACCATGAAGGTGGTCCGGCGCCACTGGATGGAGAATATGGCGAAGCGCGAGATGCGGGTCGCCGATGCCGCCCTGATGGGCCATGTGATGAATTCGGCCGCCTTCTTCGCCTCGACCACGGTACTGATCGCGGCGGCCCTGCTCGGCGCCCTGGCCGGCCTCGACGGCTTGCAGCAGACGGTCGAGTCCCTCGATTTCACCACCAGGACGACGCGGGGCCTGTTCGAAGTGAAGGTGCTGCTGCCGCTTGCGGTTTTCGTCGCCGGCTTCTTCCGCTTCTCCTGGGCGCTGCGCCAGTTCAACTACGCGATCGCCCTGATCGGCGCCACCCCCGGGCCGCAGCAGGCCGAAAGGGCGGAAATGGACACGATGGCGGACCTGACGGCCGACGTCCTGTCGCAAGGGGCACAATCCTTCAACGGCGGCATCCGCGCCTATTATTTCGCCCTGGCGGCCCTGTTCTGGTTCGGCGGCCCCTATGCCTTCACGCTGGCGACGCTGGCCGTCGTCGTCACCTTGCTGCGGCGCCAGATCAGTTCGCGCACCGCCGTCGCCATCCGCAACGAGGCAAGAAAGCTGACCCGTTATTAAACATTTAAGGCAAAAGGGCTGCCCGGCACCCAAGCCGCACAGCCCTTTTCGCAGCCGGCCACCCCTGGGGGGCGCCGGCAAGCCCTGAGTGGGATCAGACCCTGAGATCGATCAGGCGGCGTGCGCGACGCTCTGATGCGCCCAGACCGAGCCGGCCAGGGTCTTCAGGGCGACTTCATATTCGCCTTCCAGGGCCAGTTCGCGGGCCTTGCGCTCGGCCCAGCGGAGGTGGCGGGCCTCGAACGTCTCGGTGGCGGTCACGACGTCGGTCGCCAGCACGCGGTCATTCTGCTTCAGTTCGATGATCATTTCAGAGTCTCGAATATCCAAGCCTTCGCCAGCCAAGGAGGGGACCGGCGCCCCAAGCCCGGATCAAGGACAGGATCGCTGCCCCACTTCCCGGCTTCCCCAGATAAACCCACCGGCCTTGGATGGGTTCCAGAAAACTTTCGCACAGGGGAATATTGCACTGCAATATTTCAATTTCGCGGCGGCAGCAGATTCTTCCCCCACCTTGGTCCAATCCCGGGCCATGCCGGCCACGCAAAAAAAGCGGCCCCGAAGGGCCGCTTGCCGAGAGAGCCGCGCGGGCGGCAGGGATGGGAGGAAACCGTCCGGCGTTTCGCCTCTCGAGTGATCAGAAGCGATAGCCGACGCCGAGGCCGACCAGCAGGGGGTTGATGTCGACATCGGCCTTGACCGCGCCGTTCACCTTCACGTCGGTCGACAGGAAGATCTGCTTCACGTCGACATTCAGCGCCCAATGGTCGTCGATGGCGAAATCGACGCCGGCCTGCAGGGCCCAGCCGAAATTATTGTCGTAGTCGACCGTGGTGCCCGACGGCTCGTCCTTGCCGTAGAAGATCGTGTAGTTCACGCCGACGCCCAGATAGGGGCGGATCTTCGCCTCGGGCGCGAAGTGATACTGCACCGTCAGGGTCGGCGGCAGCAGCCAGACGCTGCCGAGGTCGACGTCCGGCCCGGTCACCTTCACGTCGTGGGGCGTCGTGCCCAGGATCAGTTCGACCGCGATATTCTTGGTGAAGAAATAGGTGATGTCGAGTTCGGGCACCACGGAGTCGTCGATCGAGACGTCGGTGCTCGGCCCGAGAACCGGGTTGATCTTGTCCAGGTTTTCCTCGGGCAGCACGATCAGCGCCCGGCCGCGCACCATCCAGGGGCTCTGTTCGGCCGCCTGGGCACCGGTCGTCTGGATCAGGCCGCCCGCAAGACCGGCGGCGAGGACTGCGGCCGCCGGCAGGCCGGCCTTCAACATCTTCAGCATTGCTCTTCCCTCCTTGGCGACGGCGTCACGGCGTCACCTGCGGGATTGACAGTGCCCCCCGCACCAGGGTTAAGCGTTGATTAAGGTCAATCCCTTGCGGCTGCGACGAAATGGACCAGGGGCGTTCCGCAATCTTGACCTGGATCAAAGCAAGAAAAGGGCAGCGGGCGTTTCATCGTGTCATGGCCGACACACATCTCACTGCGCGCTTTCCGCGCTACACCAGCTTCCCCACCGCGCCGCATTTCCATGCCGGCATCGATGGCGAGACCTATGCGGACTGGCTGTACCGCCTGCCCGAGGACCGGGACCTGTCGCTGTACATCCATGTACCCTATTGCGACTCGCTGTGCTGGTTCTGCGGCTGTCACACCAAGGTGATGAACCGGGCGGCACCGGTAACACGCTATGTTACCGCCGTCGCCACCGAGGCCAGCCTGGTCGCCGAAAGCCTGGGCCGGCGGGCGCGCATCGCCCATCTCCATTTCGGCGGCGGCAGCCCGACGATCATGAGCCCGCAGGACATCGGCCACCTGATGCGCAGCCTGCACAACCGCTTCGTCATCGACGCCGGGACCGAGATCGCGGTCGAGATCGACCCCCGCGACCTCGACGAGCGCAAGCTCGACGCCTGGGCCGCCGCCGGCATGACCCGGGCCAGCATCGGCTGCCAGGACCTCGATCCCCGGGTCCAGCGGGCGATCAACCGCATCCAGCCCTTCACCGTGATCGCCCGCGCGGTCGAGGGCCTGCGCCGGCGCGGCGTGCAGTCGATCAACATCGACCTCGTCCACGGCCTGCCCTGGCAGACGGTCGAGGGCCTGCGCGAAACGGTGCGCGCCATCCTCAGCCTCGCGCCCGACCGCATCGCCCTGTTCGGCTATGCCCATGTCCCGCAGATGAAGCCGCACCAGCGCCTGATCCCGGTCGAAAGCCTGCCGGACGCCGCCGCCCGCCACGCCCAGGCCAGCACCGCCTTCGACATGATCGTCGCCGCCGGCTATGAGGCGATCGGCCTCGACCATTTCGCCCGGCCGGAGGATACGCTGGCCCGGGCCGCCGCCACCGGCCGGCTGCACCGCAATTTCCAGGGTTACACCACCGACGACGCCGGGGTCCTGATCGGCCTCGGCCCGTCGTCGATCGGCGAATTGCCCGGCGGCTATGTCCAGAACACGCCCGACGTCACCGCCTGGCACAAGGCGGTCGGCCAGGGCCTGTTCGCGACCGCCCGGGGCTTCGCCCTGTCGGCCGCCGACCGCCTGCGCCGCAGCGTGATCGAACGCCTGATGTGCGATTACCAGGTCGATGTCGATCATGTCGCCGCCCAGCTGCGCCTCGATCCCGCCCTGGTCGGCGACGCCTGGCCGCGGCTGGCCGCCCTCGGCGACGAGGTCGAGATCAGGGGCCGCCGTGTCGCCATCCCACCCGAGGCCCGCGCCCTGGTGCAGAAGATCGCCGCCTGTTTCGACGACCGCTTCACCGCCCCCGAGCCGCTGGCCGGCCGCGCCGCCTGAAGGTTCAGGCGGCGGGCAGCGACAGGCGGAAGCAGGTCCCGGCCGGGGCAGACACCAGGTCGAGATCGGCCCTGCCGTTGCGCAGCAAAGCCCGGGCGATGGCGAGGCCGAGGCCGGTGCCGCCGCTGGCCCGCCTGGTCGTGAAGAAGGGTTCGAACAGGCGGTCGCGGTCGCCGGGGGCGATCCCCGCGCCGTCGTCCGCCACTGTGATCGTTACCATCCCCCCGGCTGCCCGGACGTCCAAGGTTACCCGGCGGGCACCCGCCTGCCGGCTGTTCTCGAACAGGATGGAGAAGACCGCTTCGAGGACATCCTCCGCGATCGCCGCCGCCGGCCAGGGCGGGGCCGGCAGCTCGACCGCGAAACCTTCGCCCGCCAGGGCATCCGCCGCCCGCCGGCAGGGCACGGCGGGATCGACGGGACCCGGGGCCGCCGCCACCGCCATATCGGCCCGCGCCAGCGACAGCAGCCGCCCGACCAGCCGGTTGAGACGGCCCGCATCGGCCAGGGCATTGGCGATGAAATGCCGGCGCTCGGCCTCGGTCATGGCCGCGCCGTGGTCTTCCAGCAACTCCAGCGCGCCGCGGATGCCGGCCAGCGGCGTCTTGAACTCGTGGCTGACCGCCCGGGCGAAATCGCGGAGATAGTTGGAACGCTGCTCGATCCGCGCCGCCATGATGCGGAAATCGTGGAACAGGGCGCGGATCTCCACCGCCGCGGTCGGCGGCGTTTCGGGCAGGACATGGCCGCCGGCGGCAATGGTCGCGGTCGCCCGGCCCAGGGCGTCGATCGGCCGAGTGATGGTGCGCGACAGCACGCCCGCGACGGCGACGATGACGGCCAGCCCGGCGACGACGCCGAGCGCGATCTTGCCGAGATCGTCGTAAAGCCCGCGGAACAGCCCGCGCGGCGAACGCGACAGCAGCAAGACCGCCCGCACCTCGCCGCCGGAGACCACCGGCAGGGTGTAATGCACGCGGATCGCCGCCGCCCGGCTGAGCATTTCGAGGGCATAGCGCGGCTCGTAGTCGCCGCGCCGGCGCAGCACGGTGGACGCCGCCCCCGCCAGCGCCGCCCGCACCTCCGCCACCGTGCCGTAGGAAAGCCCGAGATCGTCCCGTCCGAGGACGACCACGCCCCGGGCATCGAGCACGCGGACGGCGGCGAGCGTGGTCAGCACCGCCCGCTCGACCACCGGCGCGACCGCCCTCGCCGCTGCCCCGAGGGCCGGATCGGCGGCCCCAGCCGCCACCGCCGGCGGCCGTTCCGCCAGGATTTCCATGGTGTTCAGGTCGATGGTCAGGGGCCGGGGGGCATAGGCCGGGGCATCGGCCGGCGCCGGTGGCGGCACGCCCAGGGCGTTCAGCAGGGCGGCCTCGATCACCGCCGCCTGGGCGATCAGTTCCGCCTCGGTCTGGCGCACCAGGGTGTTTTCGTAGACGCGCAGGAAAATCGCGCCGAGCGCCGGCAGCAAAGCGACGAAGAGCAGGACGGCGGTCAGGATGGCGCGCAGGCGCAGGGGCGGCCAGCGGCGCTTGACCGCATCCTTCAGGCGGGCGAGCACGTCGGCCCGTCGCCCCGGCAGGGGCCGATCCTGTAACCGATGCCGGCCCGGGTCTCGATCGCGTCGCCGAGGCCGGCGGCGGCGCATTTCCGCCGGATGTGGCGGATATGGCTGTCGATGGTGCGGTCGGTGACGGCAAAGCCGGGCCCGTGCAGCCGGTCGATGATCTCGTCGCGGGAAAAGACCTTGCCCGGGGCCGCCGCCAGGGCCGCCAGCACCTGGAACTCGGTCCGCGTCAGGCCGAGGTCGCGGCCCCCCGCGGTCGCCGCCCAGGCCGGCAGGTCGAGGTGCAGCAGGCCGTGGCGGAGGGCCGGGGCCGCCGGGGCGGCGCCATCCGGCCGCCGGCTGCGCTTCAGGATGGCGCCGATGCGGGCGACCACTTCCCGGGGCGAGAAGGGTTTCACCACATAGTCGTCGGCGCCCAGTTCGATGCCGATGATGCGGTCGATCTCGTCGTCGCGCGACGACAGGAACAGGATCGGCAGGTCGCCGCCCGCGCGCAGGCGCCGGCAGACCTCCAGCCCGTCGAGGCGGGGCATGTTGATGTCGAGGACGACGAGGTCGGGCGCCGCCGTCGCGACCATGGCAAGGGCCGCCTCGCCCTCCGCCGCCTCGGCAGGGGCATAGCCCGCCTTCGCCAGGGCGAAGGCCAGCAGTTCGCGGATATGGGGATCGTCGTCGACGATCAGGATGCGCTTGGCCATGGCCGCCATCACTGTCATTCCCGGCCCTCCCGGTCAATCAGGCGCTTCGCTTCGGCAAGGCGCCGCGCCCCCAGGAAACTCCACTCGGCCGGCCGCGCCTGCCGGCGTTCCAGGCAAGCCAGCAGGCGCTGGCGCAGGGCCGCGGCCCGGCGGCGCATATCGTCCGGGGCGTCGCTCCGCTCCAGGGCGAGCAGGGGCAGCAGGGCGGCATCGCCCAATTGATCAAGGTAATCCCAGTCGAGCGCAACCCCCTGCCCCGTCCGTTCCAGATTGTGGCGCGTGTTCCAGCCGGCGACCACCGCCGCCGGATCGATCGCCAGCAGGAACAGGAGCACGGTCGCCCCGGCGGCCGCGGCATTGGCGTTGATCAGCCAGGCGCCGCTGCGCCCGGCCAGCAGCCGGAAGCAGATCAGGCCGAGCCCGAGCGCCACCAGTGCCATCCAGACCAGGGCCAGCAGGCGCAGTTCGGTCAGGGAATAGGCGTCGATATAGGCGAGGGTGCGGCGCAGGCTGGAGGCGACCAGCAGGATATTCTGCCCGATCCACAGCACCACCAGCCGGCGCAGCAGGGGATCCGCCGCCGTCCGCGTCCCCGGGCGCAGGGCGGCCAGCACGAAAAGCCCGGCCAGCAAGGCGGTGAAGATCAGCGGATAGGCGCCGCGGTGGGCATAGGCCGCCAGGGTGACGCCCTCGGGCAGCGCCGCCCCGCTCCACAGAAATGCCAGATCCAGGGTGTTCTCGATGGCGAACAGCAGGTTGAACAGCAGCAGGGACAGGCGCACCGAGGCGGTGGAAACCCCCGGCCATTCCACCGGCCGCCGGCTTTGCCGCACCCGCCAGCGCAGCCGCGCGGGCCGGAGCAGCCCATAGGCGAACAGGAAGCAGACACCCCAGAACAGCAGCCGTCCCGGCGTCACCCCGCCCAGCAGGGACCAGGGCGTCAGCGCCGACAGCGCCTGTTCGACCAGGGGATTGGCACTCGAGAACAGCAGCAGGAAGAGCAGGCCGCCCCCCAGCGGCAGGGCCAGAAGCCCCAGCACCTGGCCGAAACCGGGCCCCGGCCCCAGCCGCCCGCGGATCTGCGCCAGGGCGATGCCGAGCGACACCGGCGTCAGCGCGCCGCGCCAGACGACGGCCCGAAGGCCGCGCCAGGCATCGAGTCGCGCCGGCGCCCGGGGCAGCAGGGCCGCCGCCCCGACCGCTGGCACGAAAAGGACGGCGGCCAGGGCCCCCGGCCGCTCGACCAGCGCCGCCAGCAGGAGAAGGGCCAGCGCCAGCACGCCCAGGGCCGGACGGTGGCGCAGCACCTCCGGCCGTGCCGCCAGCAGGGCCACGATCAGGCAAAACCCGAACAGGGCTGAGGCAAGGCCCGAGAACGGCCCGAACAGGAACAGGTCGCCGGCCGCCGCCAGCAGCAGGGCAAGGCCGATCCGCGACCAGAAGGAAAAGCGCAGGGACATGAACCACCTCCGCCCCGGACCCTGGCAGCCGGATGCGCAGGCCGCTGCGCCCCTCCCGCGTCTTTCCCGTGCCGGCGCGGTGCAGAACGGGTGCAGGGCGGCCCCGCTGCCGGTGTCGCCCTGCATCCGGGCACTTTTGACCAACGAACGGGCAGACACCCATCCGCTGCACAAGATACGTTCACCCCTCGACGCCGGGGCCATCTTCGGGTTCAATCGGGGGCAACGATAATTTCAAAACTTCGCCCCCGGACCCTCGGCCGGGCGGCATCGTGTCATTGGTCTTTTGTGCCGGTGCCCCGCGCACCGCGATTTCGGAGCGAGCATGACCATCAGGGTGGCCCTCAACCACAAGACGACCTACAAGTACGACCGTCTGGTCAATCTTGGACCGCAGACCATCCGGCTGCGCCCGGCGCCGCATTGCCGGACGCCGGTGACCGGCTATTCGCTGCGCCTCACGCCCAGCGTGCATTTCCTGAACTGGCAGCAGGACCCGCAGTCGAATTATCTCGCCCGCGTGGTCTTCCCCGAAAAGACCCGGGAATTCGAGGTCGAGGTCGATCTGGTCGCCGAACTGGCGATCATCAATCCCTTCGATTTCTTCCTGGAAAAGACGGCGGAACGCGCCCCCTTCACCTATGAGCCGAAGCTCGCCCACGAACTGAAGCCCTATCTCGAGATCGAGCCGGCGGGCCCCGAGCTTGCCGCCATCCTGGCCAAGGTCGACCGGCGCGAGCGCGGCACGGTGGATTTCCTGGTCGATCTCAACCGTCTCGTGCATCGCCACGTCTCCTATGTCATCCGCATGGAGCCGGGGGTGCAGACGCCCGAGGAGACGCTGACCCTGAAGAAGGGCAGCTGCCGCGATTCGGCCTGGCTGCTCGTCCACATGCTGCGCCACCTGAAGCTGGCGGCGCGTTTCGTCTCCGGTTACCTGATCCAGCTGGCGCCGGACGTGAAATCGCTGGACGGGCCTTCCGGCACCGAGGTCGATTTCACCGATCTCCACGCCTGGACCGAGGTCTACCTGCCCGGCGCCGGCTGGGTCGGGCTCGACCCGACCTCCGGCCTCTTCGCCGGCGAGGGCCATATCCCGCTCGCCTGCTCGCCCGAACCGGGCAGTGCGGCGCCGATCACCGGCATCGTCGACGAGGCGGGGGTCGAATTCGACTTCTCGATGAAGATCACCCGCATCGAGGAGGCGGCCCGCGTCACCAAGCCCTATTCCGAGGAGCAATGGGAGGCGATCGTCGCCGCCGGCGACGCGGTCGAGGAACGGCTGGTCGCCGGCGACGTGCGCCTGACCATGGGCGGCGAGCCGACTTTCGTCTCGATCGACGATTTCGACGGCCCCGAATGGAACACCGAGGCCCTGGGCCCGACCAAGCGCGGCCTCGCCAACACGCTGGTCCGCAAATTGAAGGACCGCTATGCCCCCGGCGGCGTGCTGCACTATGGCCAGGGCAAGTGGTATCCGGGCGAAAGCCTGCCGCGATGGGCGCTCGGCTGCTACTGGCGCGCCGATGGCGAGCCCCTGTGGCAGGACCAGAAATACCTGGCCGACGAGAATGTGAATTACGGCATCACCCTCGAACGGGCCGAGGACTTCCTCCAGACCCTGGCGGCCAAGCTCAAGGTCTCGCCGGACAATACGCTCGCCGCCTTCGAGGACCCCTGGTACTGGATGTGGCGCGAGCGGCGCCTGCCGATCAATGTCGATCCCCTCGAAAACCATATCGAGGACGCGGAAGAGCGCGAGCGCATGAGCCGCGTCTTCGACAAGGGCCTCGACACGCCGACCGGTTTCGTCCTCCCGCTCGAATGCTGGATGACGGTGGAAGGGCCGCTGTGGCAGGCGAAACCCTGGAAGTTCCGCTCGAAGCGCGTCTTCCTCACCCCCGGCGATTCGCCGGTCGGCTATCGCCTGCCGCTGCAAAGCCTGCCCTGGGTGAGACCGGAGGATTACCCCTACCACTTCGAGGAGGATCCCTTCGCGCCGCGCCCGCCGCTGGCCCCCGCAGGCCAGTCCGCGACGGTGACGGTCCAGGTGCCCGGCCGCCTGCCGGTGCGCCCGCTGCCGCCGCCCGACCCGCGCTGGCCGACCCAGCCGGCGGGCAATTTCGTCGGCGTCTCCATGCCCGGCGTGATCCGGACCGCCCTTTCGGTCGAGGTGCGGAACGGCCGCCTCTATATCTTCATGCCGCCCCAGTCCTATCTCGAAGCCTGGGTCGACCTGATCGCCCGGATCGAGGAGACCGCGGTCGAACTCGACATGCCGGTGGTCCTCGAAGGTTACGGCCCGCCCAAGGACTGGCGCCTGAGGAATATCATGGTAACGCCGGACCCGGGCGTGATCGAGGTGAACATCCACCCCTCGAAGACCTGGCGGGAACTGGTCGATCTCACCACGACGCTCTACGAGGATGCGCGCCAGACCCGCCTCGCCTCGGAAAAATTCATGGTCGACGGGCGCCATGTCGGCACCGGCGGCGGCAACCATATCGTGGTCGGCGGCGCGCGGCCGGAGGACAGCCCCTTCCTGCGCCGGCCGCACCTGCTGCGCAGCCTGCTGTCCTACTGGCAGAACCACCCGAGCCTGTCCTACCTGTTCTCGGGCATGTTCATCGGCCCGACCAGCCAGGCGCCGCGCATCGACGAGGCCCGGCATGATTCGCTCTACGAGCTGGAGATCGCCTTCCGCCAGGTGCCCGACCATACGGACGTGCCGTCCTGGCTGGTCGACCGCCTGTTCCGCCACCTGCTGGCGGATGTGACCGGCAATACCCACCGCTCGGAATTCTGCATCGACAAGCTGTTCTCGCCCGATTCCTCGTCCGGGCGGCTCGGGCTGCTCGAACTCCGCGCCTTCGAAATGCCGCCCCACGCCCGCATGTCCTGCGTGCAGCAGCTGATCCTCAGGGCGCTGATCGCGCATTTCTGGGACCACCCCTATCCGCCGCGGCTGGTGCGCTGGGGCACGGAACTGCACGACCGTTTCCTCCTCCCGCATTTCGTGTCGGAGGATCTGGACGATGTCGTCGCCGACCTCAACCAATGGGGCGTCGCCTTCGAGCGCTCATGGCTGGAACCGCATTTCGAATTCCGCTTCCCCCATTACGGCACCATTCACCAGCGCGGCCTGACCCTGGAACTGCGCCAGGCGCTGGAACCCTGGCATGTGCTGGGCGAGGAAGGCATGGCCGGCGGCACCGTCCGCTTCGTCGACAGTTCGGTCGAACGCATCCAGGTGAAGGTGAACGGCATGACCGACGGGCGCCATGCGGTCGCGGTCAACGGCTATCGCGTGCCCCTGACCAATACCGGGCGCGAGGGCGAATATGTCGCCGCCGTGCGCTTCCGGGCGTGGCAGCCGGCCTCGGCCCTGCACCCGACCATTCCACCCCACGGGCCGCTGGTGTTCGACATCGTCGACGAATGGTCGGGCCGGGCGATCGGCGGCTGCACCTATCACGTCTCGCACCCGGGCGGGCGCAACTTCGTCACCGCCCCGGTCAATGCCTATGAGGCGGAAGGCCGCCGCCTCGCCCGCTTCTTCGGCTTCGGCCATACGCCGGGACCGATGACGCTGGGGCCGGTCGAAGTGTCGCGGGAATTCCCCCTGACCCTGGACCTGCGCCGCCAGTAAGGCTTTGCCCGGCGCCGGACCGACGTCCGGCGCCGGCAAATGACTGTGTTCGACAGGTGATTGACCGGATAATACCGGCAATTGACTGCATCAATTCTCTCCAGGAATGATCGTGAAAAACCGTGGCGGCCCCGGACCTGCCTGATACGATGAGTCGCGTGAGTCTAGCGACCGAACCCACAAGCCCCGAGGACGGGGCCCAGATCCCCCTGCCCTTGCCCGGCGCCCCCCTGGCGGCCGACGGGCAGGCTGCGGCCTTTTACCGGCCCGCCCCCGGCACTTACGACGAATGCGTGGACGGCCAGGGCCAGCTGCGCCCCCATTGGGCCGAACTGGTGGAAAGCCTCGAAGACCTGGGCCCCCGGGAATTCGGCCAGCGCACCGCCCGCGCCCGCCAGTTGCTGCACGACAACGGCGTCACCTACAATGTCTATGGCGACCCGCGGAATGCCGCCCGCGCGATCGAACTGGACCTCGTCCCCCTCGTCATCTCGGAGGAGGAATGGGCCGGGATCGAGCGGGGCCTGATCCAGCGCGGGCGCCTGATGAATGCCCTGCTGGGCGATCTCTACGGTGCCCAGCGCACCTTGAAGGACGGCGTGCTGCACCCGGGCGTCGTTCTCGCCAATCCGGATTACCTGCGCCCCCTGGCCGGTTTCCGGCCGCCGGGCGATCTCTGGCTGCATGTCTATGCGGTCGATCTGGTGCGCGGGGCGGACGGCCGCTGGCTGGTGGTGGGCGACCGCACGCGGACCCCGGCCGGCCCCGGCTATGCCCTCGAGAACCGCATCATCACCTCGCGCTCCCTGGCCGAGACTTATCGCGCCATGAAGGTGAAGCGCCTGGCCTCGTGGTTCGGCACGCTGCGGCAGACGCTGCGCAACCTCGCGCCCTGGACGCGCTATCCGCGCATCGTGCTGCTCACCCCCGGGCCCTATAACGAGACGTATTTCGAGCACGCCTATCTCGCCCGCTACCTCGGCTATACGCTGGTCGAGGGCAACGACCTGACGGTGCGCGGCGACCGGGTGTTCCTGAAGACCCTGGGCGGCCTCGAACCGGTCGACGTCATCCTGCGCCGGGTCGACGACGATTTCTGCGATCCCCTGGAATTGCGCGGCGATTCGACGCTGGGCGTGGCCGGCCTCGTCCAGGCGGTGCTGGCCGGCCATGTGGTGGTGGCCAATGCGCTCGGCGCCGGCCTGGTCGAGACGCCGGCCCTGCTGCCCTTCGTGCCCGCCCTGTCGCGCCACCTGCTGGGCGAGGACCTGCTGCTGCCCAATCTCGAAACCGTTTGGGCGGGCGAGCCCCAGGGCCGCGCCCGGCTGACCGCGAAATCCAGCGCCTATGCGCTGCGCCCGGCCTTCCCCAGGATCGGCGTGGCGCCGCCCGCCGATCTCGAGGCCTGGAACCACCATCTCGACGAACACGCCTATGACGCCGTGGGCCAGGCGCCGGTGCGGCTGTCGACCGCCCCCGGCTATACCGCCGCCGGCGTAGCGCCCCAGCCCGTCGTGCTGCGCGCCTTCCTGACCGCGACCGACAGGGGCTTCTCGGTCATGCCCGGGGCCCTGGTCCGGGTGGCGCCCACCGCCGACCGGCCGCTGCTGCGGCTTCAGCAATGGGGCCTGTCCAAGGATGCCTGGGTGCTGTCGGCAAGCCCGGTCGAACAATTCAGCCTGCTGCGCTCGCCCGATACCACGGTCGAGGTCAAGCGCCAGGGCAACAACCTGCCCAGCCGGGTGGCCGACGATCTCTATTGGGTCGGGCGCTATGCCGAACGGGCGGAATTCGGCGTCCGCGCCTTCCGCGCCGTGATCCAGCGCCTGATCGACGGCGGCAGCCTGGTCGGCCAGGGCGAATTGGGCCCGGGTGCCGCCTTCCTCGCCATGGTCGGGGAAATCCCCGCCGAACTGGCTGATCTCGCGACCACGGACCGGGCGGAATTCGATGCCCAGCTGCTGCCCGTGCTGACCGACGAATTCCGCGCCACCGGCTTCACCTCGGCGGTGCGGCGCCTCAACATGAACACCGGCATGGTGCGCGATCGCCTGTCGGTGGACATGACCCGCGTGCTGCTCCAGCTGAACGGCCAGATCGACCGGGTGCGCAAGGCGACGCCGGGGGATTACGTCGGCCTGCTCGACTGTTTCGATTCCCTGGTCGCCTCGATGGCGGCGCTGTCGGGCCTCGGCATGGAGAACATGACCCGGGGCCAGGCCTGGCGCTTCATGGACCTGGGCCGGCGGGTGGAACGGGCGCTGATCGCCATTTCCCTGGTGCGCGGCCTCGTCATGGGCGGCGACGAGGGCGACATGCGCGCCCTCGACCTCGCCCTCGACATCGCCGACAGTTTCATGACCTATCGGGCGCGCTATTTCACCGGCGCCCAATTCGCCCCCGTGCTCGACCTCCTGCTGCTCGACGAGGCCAACCCCCGCTCGCTCGCCCGTCAGATGTGGGCGATCGCCGACCATGTCGAGAATCTCCCGCGGGAAAAGGGCGCCTTCGGCTCGGGCGCCGCCCGCCTGCTGGCCCAGACCGCGCTCGCCGAATTGCGCGGGGCCGAGATCCAGCGCCTGGCCGGCACCGCATCCGATGGCCGCAACACCGAATTATCGGCCCTGCTCGATGCGGTCGGCGTCACCCTGCCCGAGCTTTCGGACATTATTTCCCAGACCTATTTCAGCCATGCCCTGGCCGTCCGGCCGGGCGGGCCGATCCGCAGCACGGCGATGACGCCATGATCCGCTATCAGGCCCGGCACAATACGGTCTACGACTATGGCGAGGCGGTGACCCTCGCCCATCATCTCGCCCATCTGAAGCCGCGGCCGGTCGGGCGCCAGGAGGTGCTGCGCCACGAATTGCGCGTGGTCCCGGAGCCGACCACCTGGAACGAGCGCACCGACGGCTTCGGCAATCCGATCGTGCAATTCGCGATCGAGGAACCGCACCAGCGCCTGATCGTCGAATCCCTGATCGAGGTCGAGATCAGGACCGAAACCCCGCCCGCGCCGGATTCGCGCCCGGCCTGGGACGTACTGCGCGCCCGCCTCGACGAGGCGGGGCCGGAGACGCTGGGCCTGCATTCCTTCCGCGAGAATTCGATCCTGATCGAACTCGCCGCTGAATTCGCCGACTTCGCCCGCCCCGACTTTCCCGCCGGGCGCCCGATCATCGAGGCGGTCGCCGCCTTCAATGCCCGCATCCACCGCGACTTCGCCTTCGATCCCCAGGCGACCACGGTGACCACCCCCCCGCGCGAGGTGCTGCGGGTGAAACGCGGCGTGTGCCAGGACTTCGCCCATCTGATGATCGCCTGCCTGCGCTCGCTGGGCCTGCCCGCCTGCTATGTCAGCGGTTACCTGCGGACCACGCCGCCGCCCGGCCGGCCGCGCCTCGTCGGCTCGGACCAGTCGCATGCCTGGGTCGCGGTCTGGATCGGTGGCGGCGACTGGCTGGAACTCGATCCCACCAATGATTGCATCCCCTCGGTCGATCATATTACCGTCGCCCATGGCCGCGACTACGACGACGTCGCGCCCTTGCGCGGGATCATCGTCGGCGGCGGGCCGCACCGGCTCCAGGTCGGCGTCGACGTCGTGCCGCTGAAAGATGGGGCAGCGCCGAAAAATTATGCAGATGGGAAGCCCTGAATAGGTCGTGCCGATTTTTGATGCGGTGCATCCGAATAGTTTGCTAGGCTCGATTCAGGGTTGATGCGAGGGCTTGGATGAGCGGCGTTCTTTCCCGATATGATCAGGGTCCTTTCTTCTGCGAGATCATGGGGCGATCGGGAACGCCCGCCGCCGAACATACGGCAGCGATCCGCGAACGATTGGCTCAACTCGACCTCGACGCGCTGCAACGGCGCTCCGAGGATGCCGAACGGGAGTTGTACAACCTCGGCATCACTTTCACCGTCTATTCGGACAAGGACGCGATCGACCGCATCCTGCCCTTCGACGTCATCCCCCGCATCCTCTCCCGCGAGGATTGGGCCCATCTCGAGGCCGGGGTAATTCAGCGGGTTACCACGATCAACCTGTTCCTGGCCGATGTCTACGGGCCCCAGCACGCCTTGAAGGACGGTATCGTCCCGGCCGAACTGGTGCTCGGCAACAGCAATTTCCAGGAAGCGATGATCGGCGTGAAGGTCGCCCATGGCGCCTATGCCAATATCTGCGGCATCGACGTGGTGCGCGACGATGCCGGCAAGTTCATGGTGCTCGAAGACAATGCCAGGACGCCGTCGGGCGTTTCCTACGTGCTCGAGAACCGGAACATGATGCTCCGGGCCTTCCCGGACCTGACCACCGACATTTCGATCCGCCCGGTCGACAATTACGGCCCCAAACTTCAGGAGGCGATGGTCGAGATCGCGCCGACCGAGGTCGCCGATCCGCAGGTCGTGCTGCTCTCCCCCGGCACCTATAATTCCGCCTATTTCGAGCATATCTTCCTCGCCCGCGAGATGGGCGTGCCGCTGGTCGAGGGCCGCGACCTCGTGGTCGAGAACGACCGTGTCTACATGAAGACGACGGGCGGGCTGGAACGGGTGCATACGATCTACCGCCGCCTGAACGACGACTTCCTGGACCCCGAGGTGTTCCGCCCGGATTCGACCCTGGGCGTGCCCGGGCTGATGCGGGCGCTCAGGGCCGGCAATGTGGCGATCGCCAATTCGGTCGGCACCGGCGTCGCCGACGACAAGGCGGTCTATGCCTATATGCCGCGCCTGATCAAATATTACCTGCAGCAGGAACCGATCCTGGACAATGTCCAGACCTTCATCTGCCGCGAGCAGGAAGCGCTGTCCTATACGCTCGACAATCTCGACAAGCTGGTGGTGAAGCCGGTGGCCGAATCCGGCGGCTACGGCATCACGGTCGGCCCCAAGGCCTCGAAAGAGGAACTGGAGGTCTGCCGCGCCAACCTGCTGAAGGACCCGTCGAACTACATCAGCCAGCCGACCATCCAATTGTCGGTCTGCCCGACGCTGGTCGAGGGCGAGGTGGAACCCCGCCACGTCGACCTGCGTCCCTTCGCCATCACCGGCAAATCCACCTGGGTCCTGCCCGGCGGTCTCACCCGGGTCGCGCTGCGCCGCGGCTCGCTTGTCGTCAACTCCAGCCAGGGAGGCGGGTCGAAAGACACGTGGGTGCTTGGCTAGACTTCTTGCCCGTTTCGCCGAAGACATGTTCTGGCTCGCCCGCAATATGGAGCGGGCGGAGAACCTGGCGCGCATTCTCGACGTCAACGAAACCTTCAGCCGCGATGCCCGGGGCTCGCAGAACTGGCTGTCGATCGTGCATCTGCACGCCGACAACGAGCGGTTCTTCGCCAAGTACCAGGCGGCGACGGCGAACAACGTCATCCATTTCTACCTTCTCGATCCCGAGAATCCGTCGTCGATCTATTCCTGCCTCAAGGCCTCGCGCGACAATGCCCGCACGCTGCGCCCGCTGATCTCGACGGAACTCTGGACCCAGCTGAACATGTTCTACAGCTGGATCCGCACGCTGACCCCGGCCGACGTGAACCGCGCCGACCTCGCCCGCGTGTGCAACAAGATCAAGGAAGGCTGCCAGAGCCATACCGGCATCCTGGAAGGCACGCTCTATCGCGACGAGGGCTGGTATTTCTACCAGCTCGGCAAGCTGATCGAGCGGGCGGACCAGGGCACCCGCATGCTGGACATCAAGTACCACATGCTGCTGCCGGCCACGACCGAAGTGGGCTCGCCCCTCGACGTGTCGCAGTGGAATGCCCTGCTGCGCTCCGCCGCCGGCTATCATGCCTATCGCCGGGTGCAGCCCCGGGGCATGAGCCCGACCTCGGTCGCCGGCTTCCTGATCTTCAACAATGCCTTCCCCCGCTCGCTCGCGGTCTGCATCGCCTCGATCGACGAGATCGTGGTCCGCCTGCGCCAGCGCTATGGCCTGCGCGCCGGCAACCGCACCCTCGAAATCCTCGACGGCATGCGCGGCACGCTCGCCAACCGCTCGATCGAAATGGTGCTGGGCGGCGGCCTGCATGAATTCCTCGACTGGGTGCAGGTGCAGCTGATCGCCGTCACCGACGATTTCGGCCGCTCCTTCTTCGGCCACGCCCCCTCGCCCGAACAGGCTCAGGTGGCCTGATACCGTATTGCCGGGGCCTTGCGCGGCCCCGGCATTTCCCTCCCCCGGTTCAGGGGGTGATCGCCCTCACCGCATCGTCAAGCCCGATCGTGTTTGATATTCTCCTGCCATTCCAATCAGGGGGACGAACATTATGAGATTCTTCGCCTTCATCGCCGCCCTGCTGGTGGCTGCGACGCCGGCTTTCGCGGGCAAGCGCATCGATGAATATGTTTCGGGCTATTGGACGACCTATGCCTTCCAGAACGACAATGGCAGCTTCGACCATTGCGGCATGGAAACCCGTTTCGACGACGGCATGATGCTGGGCATCCTGCTGTCGGACAACGGCGTGAACATCGTCTTCATCCAGGACCGCTGGCGCCTGCAGAAGGGCGGCAATGCCGCGCTCGAGATCCGCATCGACCGGCGTTACAACAAGTTCAGCAGCATGACCTATGCCGATACCGACATCATGGTCGCCGGCCTCGGCTTCGATCCCGGCTTCTGGCAGGCGTTCAAGGCGGGTTCGACCATGTATCTGACCTCGTCCACCGGCCAGAGCTGGACCGTGAACCTGAAGGGTTCGAACAAGGCGACCCAGGCGCTCACCGTGTGCTACGACCTCTACGCCCCGAACGGGCGGAAGGGCATGTTCAAATAGGCGGCACAGGCTGCATGGAACAGGCGGAACGGCACCCGTTCCGCCTTTTTTTTCAAGTCAGTAATCGAATTTGTAGTTCAGGCCGACGGAAGTGTTGTTGGCCTGGCCGATATTCCCCTCGACGGTGACGCGGGGATAGACCTCGACCTCGATGTTGATGGCGCCGGAATCCGGCGTCAGCCCCTGTTCGAAGCCGAGATAGACGCCTTCCGCGATATAGCGCCCGGCCGACAGGCTGGTGCCCGCCAGCGCCCCGCCCTCGCCCGAGGTATCGGCCGAATCGTCCGAGCCGATGTCCAGCCGGTCCAGGCCCAGGGCATCGCGCACGCCGCCGATGAGCCCGGGCCCGCCGCCGCCGACCCCCGACAGTTCCAGCGCCGTCTGGCCGAGGCGAAGCGCCTGGGTCGCGGTCAGATTGGCGACTGAACGGCCGAACAACACCCGGCTCAGCACTTCGTCGTTCGGCAGGGCCGGTTCGGACGAGAGTTCGATCTTCAGCGCCGTCACGGGGCCGGAAACCGAGACTTTCGCCTCGACATCGTCGGCCGGGGCCGAGGCCACCACCTTCACCTGGGGCGGCGCCGCAAGACCGGAGGGGAAGGTCAGCGACCCCTCCGAAATGGCGAAGGGCCGGCCCGCCAGCGTATAGGTGCCGCGCACCACTTCGAAACCACCCGAAACCTCCGGCGCCGTGATCGCCCCCGCCACCTTGATGGTGCCACGCCATTCCGAATCGAGGCCGCGGCCGCGGACGAAGAATTGCCCCGGGGCATTGATCGCCAGATCCAGCCGGCCAACCTTGGGTTTTGCCGGCGCGCCGCCGCCCTGCTCTGCGGGCGCCAGGGATTCCGGGGCCTGCGATTCGGACGCCGACGCCGGGTCACGCACCTCGACCACCGGAACCGAGGGCGGCGGCATGCTGGCCGCGATCTCCACCCGGCCCTGGCGGATGGTGACCGTGCCCTTCACGTCGGGCGCGGTGGCGGTGCCGCCCACCGCAAGGTCGAGATCGCCGTCCGTGGTCGCTAGGTCCAGGCGGGAAAAGCGGAAACGCTCTGCCCGGATCGCCGCCTCCAGGGCGAAATCGCCGTCCGGCAATTGCCGGGCGGCGCCGCGCCCGGTCAGCTTGCCCTTTTCGCCGTCCGTCGCGGTCAGGGTTTCGAGGGTCGCCGCCGTCCCCGTGAACGTCATGGCCAGGGCCAGATCGCGCAATTCGAAGCCGGACAGGCCATTGGCGAAGCGCCCGCGCTCGATGGTCAGGCGGCCCGAGGGTTCGGGCGCCGAGATCGGCCCGCGGATGGTCGCATCCAGCGCCAGCCGGCCCCGCACCTCATTGTCGCCCAGCGGCAGCAGGGGCGCCAGCCGGCGCAGGTTGGCATCGACCTTGACCGCAAGGTCCAGGCTGCCCCGTTCCGCCGGCAGGGGAATGCCGCCGTCGATGCGGATCGGCACGCTGCCCGTGGCCTTGATCGTCGCCTCGCGGATGCCGGACACCGACAGGTCGACCTCGCCCTTGGCGCCCGACCAGTCGAAACGCAGGTCGACATCGGGGCGCGGCATATCCGCCGCCGCGACATCGACGAGGCCGGCCGGCGGCAGCAGTTTCCGCGCCGCCACCGTCAGGCGCCCGCCGTTGCCCTTCAGGGACAGGTCGGCATCGACGGTGCCGCCCGGCACCTGCCCCTCGGGCAGGATCCCGGCAAGATCGCCGAGGTCGAAACCGGCAATGCGCAAGCTGCCGCCGACCGTGGTGCCCAGGCTGATCTCGCCCGTGATCGCCGCCTTGCCGAAGCCGAGGTCCAGGCCCTTGACCGTGGTCGCGGCGCCGAGCCCGACCTCCAGCGGCTTCCGCAGCCGGATCGGCGCCTCGGCCACTTGCCCGGCCAGCGTGGCGAGTGTCACCTTCGCCGTCTCGCCGCCCTGATAGCGGCCCTTGGCGTCGAGGTGCAGGGGCGCCGGCACCGCCCCGCCCTTGAGGCCGAGGGTGAAGGCGACATCGGCGAAACTGGCCAGTTCCGCCTTCAGGTTCAGGCTTTCCACCGTGGCGGTGCCGGCGGCGATGCGGCTGACCGTGGCTTCCGCCCGGCCCTTGCCGGCGCCCAGCAGATCATCGAGTGCCGCCTTCGCCTCGATCCGGGCGACGGTCGCAGCGCCGGCGGCGATATTGCGCCCGTCGAGGGCGACATCCGCGCCCTGGCCGCCGTTCCGGGGCACCAGGGCCAGATCGAGGGTCAACGCCCCCGCCAGCGTCTGCCCGGCCAGGGCCGAGAAGCGGTCGAGCCGCGGCGCCGCCAGCTTCAGGCCGCCCGCCGCCAGGCCGGTCTCAAGGCCATAGGCGAGATCGCCGCTGACCGCGGCCCCCATGACATCACCGGCCAGCCCCTTGACCTGCGCCTCGCGGCCGTCGAAGGCGAGATCGGCGCCCAGGGTCAGCGGATAGGCACCGCCGAGCGCAAGGTCCAGCCGCCCGGTCGAAACCCCGGCCGCATCCGGCGCCGCCTTGATCACGGCGCGCGGATCGCCCAGCGCGGTGCCGCCGAAGGCCAGACCCTGGCCGTCCAGGGTCAGGTCGATCACCGGCAGGCCGATGGTGCCGCCGATGGTCGCCGCCAGGGCGGCGCTGCCGGCAAGGCCGGGCTCGCCCAGGCGGGCCAGATCCTCGGCCCGGGCGGTGACGGTCGCGGCCACCGTTTCCGTCGCCGGATCGAACCGCCCGCTGCCGCCGGCGATCAGCGCCGCGGTCGCGATCGAAAAATTCTCGACCGCGACGCCCGTCGCATTGTAACGCCCGGCGACCGAGAGCTTCGGCGTCTCGCCCAGAAGATGGGGCACGAGATCGGCGCCCGCGACGGCGCTGGCGGCCAGCGCCAGATCGAAGGCGATATCGGGCTCGTCGAGCCGTCCCTTGGCCGTCACCGCCAGCGTGCCGGCGCCGGTCAGCCCGGCATCCGGGACCACCGCGAGATCGGGCAGGCCGGCCCCGAGATCGGCCGTGAAGGTGCTGAAACCATCGGCGAGCGCCGCCTTGCCCTCGATCGTCGCGCCCGGGGCGGTGACCGTCAGGCGTGAGACATCCGCCGTGCCCGCGGCCAGATCGGCACTCGCCATCAGTTCCACCCGCCCGGGCCGCAGGGCCGCCGGCACGGTGGCCAGGGCCGCCAGGGGGGCGGCGGGGTCGATGGCAAGGGTCGCCGCCAGTTCCGCCCTGGCGCCGTCGGCCAGCCGGCCCTTGGCGTCGAGCACAAGGCCGGTCAGCCCGATGCGGGCATGGTCGAGGTCCAGCACCGATCCCGCCACCGTCAGCCCGAGGTCGAGGGCGATGCCCTCCGCCGCCAGCGGCGCCAGGTCGGGCGGCAGGAACGGGCCGGGCGCGGCCGTCGCGACCAGCGCCGCCGTGATCACCCCCGGCGCGCCCCGGCCCAGGCGCAATTGACCGTCGATGCCGGCGCCTTCGGCCGCCGCCGACAATTGCGCACTGAAGGACGACAGCGGCCCATCGCCCGCCAGCGACAGGCGGATCGGCCCCGCGCCCGAGAGGCCGGCGATACGGGCGATGGGGCCGGCCGGCGGCTCGTCCAGCGCCAGCTTCAGGGTCAGGTGATCGTCGGCCGGCCGGTGCACGGCATCGAGGGTAAGCCGGGTTGATTCCTGCCCGGCCAGGGGCGCCAGCACCAGGGCGGCACCGGCCGCGCCGTCGTCGCCGACCCCGAGACGGCCGCTCAGGGTGTAACGCGTCTCGACCCCGGCGACCGCGGCCCCGAGCACGATCTCCCGCACTTCCAGCCGGTCGAGGGCGAGGCCCGCCGGCAGTTGCGGCAGGGACAGGTCCAGGGGCTCGTCGCTCGGCGGCGGCGCTTCCGCCCCGCCCGCCGGCAGGCGCGCCAGGGTGATCCGTTCGGCCGTGACCTTTTCCACATGGATGCGGCCGCCGATCAGGGCCCAAGGGTCGACGGCGACCGCCGCCCCCTCGACCGTCGCCCAGGTCCCGCCGGCATCGCCCAGCTCGACCCGCCCGACCAGGGGGCCGAAGGGCAGGCCGCCGGACAATTGCTCGATCTTCAGGGTGAAGTCGGGGCCGGAGACCATCTCCGAGACATAGGCCGCGAGCCAGGATTTCACCGCCGGCACCTGCAAGGCGCCGAGCGCGGCAGCGGCGAGGGCGACGGGCGTCGCCAGGCCGATGCCGGTCCATTTCAGGGTGCGGGACAGGGCAGGTTTCATGATCGCCTTCACCCGCCTCAGAAGGCCTGGCCGATGGAAATATAGATCTGGATGATATCGTCGCTGTTGCGCTTGCCCGCGACCGGGGTCGCGACGTCCAGGCGCAGCGGCCCGATCGGCGACATGTAGCGGAGGCCAAGACCGGCACCGATGAAAAGATCGGCGCCGAAATCGGGCAGCGAATCCTCGAACACCGAACCGAAGTCGACGAAGGGCACGATGCCGATGCTTTCGGTCACGCGCCAGCGCATCTCGACGGCGCCGGTCGCCAGCGACTTGCCCCCCGTCGCCTCGCCGCCGATGCCGAGCGGTCCCGCCTTCTGGAAGGCATAGCCGCGCAGCGAATCGCCGCCGCCGGCATAGAAGCGCTTGTCCGCCGGCAGCGACAGGGTGGAACCGCCGAAGGTGGCGCCGAGCCCGCCGCGCAGCGCCAGCACGTAATCCGCCGCATCATCGAGCGGCAGATAGACCGAGGCCAGCGCCTTGCTGACGATGAAGGTCCCGGCCGTGCCCGCCAGATCGTAATAGGGTGTCACCGACAGGGTGAGGCGGTGGCCCCGCGTCGGGTCCAGCACGTCGTTCGACGTATCCTGCCGCGCCACCGCGGGGAAGCCGATCAGGGTGTAACTCTCACTGTTGCCCTGGTCGTCGATATAGCTCTGTTCGAGGGTGACGCCGCCCGAGAAGAACCATTCCGGCGAATAGCGCCATTCGAGGCCGGCGCCGATCAGCAGGCGGTCCATGTCATAGGCTTCGAGCTGTTCCTGTTCCGCCTTGGCCTGGGCGACGAGGTCGACGCCGCGCCATTCGAAATCGGGCTTGCGCGCCCGGCCTTCCAGACTGTAGCCGGTCTCGGCGACATCGGCGGTGACGCGCAGCGACTCCCGCCCGCCCATCAGGTTGCGGTGTTCCCAGAAGGCGCGGAGGCCGGCGCCCTCGCTGGTCGAATAGCGGATGCCGCCGCCGATGGTGCGGGGCGGGCTTTCCTCCACCCGGATCAGCACCGGGGCGGGCCCGTCGCCGCCCTGGGGCGGGGGTTCCACGGTCACGGTCACGGTGCGGAACAGGCCGGTCTCGACGAAGGTGCGGCGGGTCTCCTCCACCTTCGCGGTATCGACCTGCTCGCCCGCCTGCCAGCGCAGCAATTCGCGCGCCGGCTTGTCCTTCAGGCGCTCCAGCCCCTCGAAGCGGACTTCGCCGAAGGTGACCAGGGGCCCGTAGTCGATCGCCCAGGCGGCATCGACCCGGGTCGCGCCCCGGTTCAGCACGATGTCGCGCTTCGCCACCTTGGCGAAGGGCCGGCCCCGGCGCCCGAGATCGGCCAGGATCGCGCCCTCGGTATCGATCACGGCCTGGGCGGCATAGGGCTCGCCCTCCTTCAGGGCGATGCGGCCCGGCGCCGGCGACAGCGCGGGGCCGAGCGGCACGCCGCCGGGATCGGTCAGGCGCACCGTGCCCACCCGGTACTGCGGGCCGGGCGTCACCACCATGACCACCGGCACCGGGCTCTTGTCCTCGTCCATCGAGACGTCGATGGTGCCGTCGAAATAGCCATAGGCATCCAGGATCTTGCGGATGCGGTCGACGTCGCCGCGCACCCGGTTGCGCAGCGCGGTCAGGCTGGGCGGCGGCTCGTTCTTCTTGTTGATCAATTCGCTGGTCTCGCCCAGCAGCGACCAGGTCAGGGGATCGGGCATCCCCTTCATGTCCAGCGAATAGGGGCTGTCGGCCCGGGCCGCGACCGGGCCGAGCAACAGAAAGGACACAAGGCCGAGAATAAGTGCCGCCCGGACTTCAAAGGAGACCCGCATTCCGTTAGCGTCCCACCATCATGACCGCGTCTCCCTATGCCCCCGTCGGCTGGTACCGGCTAGTATGGCCGATCCTCCGGCACTTTGAACCCGAAACCGCCCATGGCCTGGCCTTGGACCTGCTGCGCCACGGCCTGCTGCCGCCGGTCTGCGCCGGTACCAATCCGCCGGTGCTGGCGGTCCGGGCGCTCGGCCTCGATTTCGCCAATCCGGTCGGCCTTGCCGCGGGCTTCGACAAGAATGCCGTCGCCGCCCGCCAGTTGCCCCGCCTCGGCTTCGGCTTCGCCGAGGTCGGCGGCGTCACGCCCAAGCCCCAGGCCGGCAATCCTCGCCCAAGGCTGTTTCGCCTTGATGGCGATTTTGCGGCCATCAATCGTATGGGCTTCAACAACCAGGGCGAGATCGCCGTCGCCGCCCGGGTGCGCGCCGGCCGCAGGCCGGGCTTTCCCCTGGGCATCAATCTCGCCAGCAACACCGACAGCGACAACCCGGCCGAGGATTTCGTGCGCCTGGTCGGCAGCTTCGCCCCGATCGCCGATTACCTGACCGTCGACGTCTCCTGTCCCAATACGAAAAACGGCCGGATGTTCCAGGACCCGGTGAAACTGGATGATCTGCTTCGCCGATTGCTGGAGGCGCGGGCGAATTACCGCACCCCCATGCTGGTGAAACTCGCCGCCGACCTGACCGAGGGCGAGGCGCTGGCGATCGCCGAGGTCACCCTGCGCCACGGCCTGGCCGGCCTCGTGGTGGCGAATACCAGCGCCGCCCGCCCGGACAGCCTGACCTCGGACAAGAAGGCGGAACGGGGCGGCCTGTCGGGCCGGCCGATCTTCGCCGCCTCCACCGCCCTGCTGGCCGCGATCCGCCGCCTGGGCGGGCCGGGGCCGGTGCTGGTCGGGGTCGGCGGCGTCTTCACCGGCGCGGATGCCTATGCCAAGATCCGGGCGGGGGCCAACCTGATCCAGCTCTATACCGCCATGGTCTATCGCGGGCCGGGGGCTGTCGGGGCGATCAAGCGCGAACTGGCGGCCCTGCTGGCCCGCGACGGTTTCACCGGCGTGGCCGATGCGGTCGGGGACGGCACCCTCTCATGACCGGCCCGGGACGCCTGTTCCGTATCGCCGGCTCATCCCGCGTGATGACCCTTTACGGCAAGGCGTCCCCTGTCCTCGAACCCTATCTCGCCCGGCGCAGCCTGCCCTGGAACGTCGACGGCAAGAGCGTACGCCATTGGCTGACCCGGGCCGGGTTGCTCCACGCCTTTCTCCAGGCGCAGGTTCAGGGCGGCGAAGACTTGCCCGCCGGCGGCATCGTGGCGCCGTTGCCGAAAGCCGACCGGCTGAAGTGACCTCTTCTACGGCGGCCCCCGGCCCCGCTGTTTCGATATTGAGCGTTTTTTTGCGGGAAATCGGTGATATATTTCGCGTCCTGATCGCAGCGAAAAATAATACCGCGGGGCGCTCATGACAGGCCGGCTTTTCTTGCTCTGGATGCTGGCGGTGACGGCGGGCCTCGGCGCCTGCGCCACGCCGCCGGCGGAAACGGCGGCCGCCGTGCCGGTGCCCGAGGCCCAGGACCCCCGCACCGCCCTCATCGCATCCGTCCCCAACGGCAGCCTGATCTTTCGCCTGAAGGGCGAACACGACATTCAGCATGTGCAAAGCGGCATGGCCTGCCCCCTGGCCCGCATGGCGGAGGCGGACCGGCTGATTCGCCTCTTCGTCTTCCCGAACCCGCGGGACGGCGACGACGTCGCCTGCGACTACGCCTTTTTCGGCGGCAAGCTGACCGCCTACGCCACGCGCAACACGGGTCTCACCGCCGAGGCCGTGGTCGGCGCAACCGCGGACTTCATCAGGGGGGCGCATCCGGAAGCGACACCCGCAGCCCTCGACCTGCCGGCAGCCGATGGCCTGCCCAAGATCACGGGCGCGGTCTTCAACATCGTCCTGGACGGCAAGCCGGCCAGAACCAAGGTCCTGGTCGCCATCAAGGACGGCTGGGTGATCAAGGTGCGCGCCACCTATCCGACCGATCCCGCGGCGCCGGCGGAACCGCTGCTCGCCGATCTCGGCGCCAGCCTGTGGATCTTGCCCGTCCTGCAATCGATGCCGCCAAGCGCCCGGACCGTCTTGCTGACGGATTGAACCGGACCTCACATCACCGTCAGCTTGCCGCCCTTCCAGACGTAATAGACGACGCCGGGCTTGGTCAGGTCGCCATGGGCGTCGAAGGACATTTCGCCGAGCACGGTGGAGAAGCGGTTGACCCGGATGGTCGCCGCCAGCCGCTTGCCGTCGATGGCGGCGGCCGGGTCGGGCTTGACTTCGAGGCGCAGGGCCGCGGTCACCACTTCGATCGCGGCAAAGGCGTTAAGGGCATAGCCCGAGGGGTCCTTGCGCGCCGCCAGCAGGCGCTCCACCGCCTTGGCCGCGGTCGGATAGTCGAGGGGATTGCGCGCGAAAGTGACGATGGCGCCGTCCGCCGCCTTGCCCGCCGCCTCGCCGAATTCCGGGCTGGCCAGGCTGTCGGGCCCGATGATCGAGGCGGTGACGCCCGCCTCGCGCAGCGCCTTGACCAGGGGACCGGCCGCCGCCGGCGCCGCCGCCAGGAAGACGACGCCGACCCCGGCCGACTTCAACTTGGCCGCCGCCGCCTTGGGCGCCAGCGCGGAGCCGAGTTCGAGATCCGCCGCCGGCACCGGCAAGTCCAGCTTGGCGGCCGCCGCCTTGAAGGTGGTCGCCACCTGAAGGCCGTAGAGCGTGCCGTCGCGGACCACGCCGATCTTCTTGCCCGCCAGGGTCTGCTTCACCAGCGCGGCCGCGATCAGCCCCTGATAATCGTCGCGCCAGACCGTGCGGAAGACGAGGCCGGTGCCCGCCGGCGCCCCTTGCGTCAGCCGCGGATCGCTGGAGGCGGGCGTCACCATGACGGTGCCGGCCGGCCCATAGACCTCGGCCGCGGCAGCGCTGGCGGCGGAACAGAAATGGCCGATCACCCCGGCCGCCTTGGCGGCGACGAATTCGGCGGCGACCGCGCGGGCCCTGTCGCCGTCGCAGGCATCGTCGCGAACGAGCAGCCGGACCTTCCGCCCCTCGATGCCGCCGTTGCCGTTGATCACCTCGACGGCGAATTCGGCGCCGATGCGCAATTGCTCGCCGAAGCCGGCCCGTTCGCCGGACAGGGGGGCGCCCAGGCCGATCACGATCTCCGGCAGGCTGGCCGTCGGGGTGCTCGCCATCGGCGCGGTGCCGCGCGGCCCGCCCTGGGTCCAGAACCAGGCCACGGTGGCGGCAAAGGCGACCAGCGCCACCAACCCCAGAACCAGCTTGCGCATACTCCCGCCCCCTCACGAGCCACCATTCCGCCGACGCTAAGGTTCGTCACGATTCGGCGCAACCGCGACTATTCCCGAAACAGAAGGGCCCCAAAACAGAAAGGCCCGGCCGTCGCCGGCCGGGCCCTTCCCGTCACGAAGCCGCGCCGATCACTTCTTCTCGGCGTATTGGCCCTTCGACCATTCGTAAACGATGTATTCGGGATTCTTTACATCGCCCTTGGCATCAAAGCTGAGGTCGCCCAGGACGGTCGGGAACGTACCCGCGCGGATCGCTGTGGCAACTTTCGCCGTATCGGTCCCGCCGGCGGTCTTTACCGCATCGGCCCAGACCTGGATCGCCGCATAGGTATACAGGGTGTAACCCTCAGGATCATAGCCGGCAGCCTTGAACTCCTCGACGACCTTAGCCGCGGTGGGCTTCAGGCGCGGGTCAGGAGCAAAGGTGAAAAGGAACCCCTCGCCCGCTTCGCCGGTAATGGACCAGACTTCGGCGGTATTCGCCGCATCCCCGGAAAGAAATGTCGCCTTCAATCCCTGTTCCGAGGCTTGCCGAACGATGAGGGCCGCTTCGGTATGATAACTGCCAAGATAAATGACATCCGCACCCGCCGCCTTGATCTTGGAAATCAATGCGGTGAAGTCCTTGTCGCCTTGCGTGAAGGCTTCATACAATACGGGTTTGACACCCCCGGCTTCGAGCCCTTTGACCGTCTCATCGGCAAGGCCCTTGCCGTACGCCGACTTATCGTGAAGGACCGCGACCTTCTTTCCCTTCAAGTGCTCGATAATATACTTCGATGCAGTCGCCCCTTGATAATCGTCGCGTCCGCAGGTTCGGAAGATATTGGTCCAACCCTTGACAGCCGCTTCTTCGGTAAACAATGGATTGGTTGAAGCCGGCGAGATTTGAAGAATGTTATTCTCGTTGTAGACAGCTGAGGCCGGGATCGACGAACCCGAACAGAAGTGGCCGGCGACGAAGACCACGCCCTTGTTCACGAGGTCGTTGGCGACCGCCACGGCCTGCTTCGGATCGCAGGCGTCGTCGCCGACTTCGAGCTTCAGCTTTTCGCCGTTCACGCCGCCGGCGGCGTTGATGTCGGCGATCGCCCGTTCGGCACCGCGGCGCATCTGTTCGCCGAAGGCGGCGTATTGGCCGGTCATCGGCCCCGCGGTGGCGATGACGATATCGGCCTGTGCAACGCCGGCGATGCCAATGCCGGCAAGCAGGGCAACGGCGGCGAGCCCGGTTTTGAGCTGCTTCATGCGATCCTCCGATAATCTCCCCCGACGCGTCTCGACGCCGACATGGCGACCGGGTAACGCGCCGCAGGACAAGAGCCTAGACACAACAACACGGCCCGCGCAACGGGCCGATCCCGAATTCGTCACCCGACCTTGGTCTTCTCCGGCGCGCGGTCGCGCCAGGTGAAGGGGCCGGTCTGTTCATAAAGCCAGGGGTACTGGCGCGCCATCTTGGCCGCCAGGGTCAGCCGGTGGCCGACCAGGGCATAGGCCGACAGGATGATCCCGTTCAGGACATAGCCCTGCAGCGACCACAGGTGGCCGGAGAACAGGCCCCAATGCAGGAAGCGGTCGAAAATCGCGACGCCGAAGCCCGCCGCCACCGCCACCCAGGCCGGGCGCCAGGTTTCCGCCACCGCCTGCCCGGCCAGGAAGCTGCACAGGCCGAACAGGACCAGGGTCAGGCCGATGAAGGGGCCGAGCGTGGTATCGAAAATCTCTGCCATCTCAATGCCCGCCTTCGAGATAGGCCGCGCGCACTTCCTCGTTGCCGAGGAGATCGGCGGAGGAGCCGCTCATCTGCACCCGCCCGCCCGCCAGCACATAGCCGCGGTGGGCCAGCTTCAGGGCGTGGTAGGCATTCTGCTCGACCAGGAACACGGTCATGCCCTGGCTCGCGTTGATCTCGCGGATGACCTGGAAGATCTGGCGCACGATGATCGGCGCCAGGCCCAGCGACGGTTCGTCGAGAAGGAGAAGGCGCGGCCGGCTCATCAGGGCACGGGCGATCGCCAGCATCTGCTGCTCCCCGCCCGACAGCGTGCCGCCGCGCTGGTGCTGGCGCTCCTTCAGGCGCGGGAACATGGCGAAGGCGCGCTCCAGGTCTTCGTCGAAGAAGGCGGGGTCGGTGACGACGGCGCCCATGCGCAGGTTCTCGAGCACGGTCATGCGCGGGAAGATGCGCCGCCCCTCCGGGCTCTGGGCGACGCCCATGCGCATGATCCTATGGGTGGGCAGGCCGGTGATGTCCTGGCCGTCCAGCAGGATGCGGCCCGCCGTCGGCTTCGGCTTGCCACACATGGACATCAGCAGGGTCGACTTGCCGGCGCCATTCGCCCCGATCAGGGTGACGATCTCGCCCGCATGGATCTCGACGTCGACGCCGCGCAGCGCCTCGATCGCGCCATAGGCGGCGCGCAGGCCCTCGATCTTCAGGAGCGGCGTGCTCATGCCACCGCTCCTTCCGCCTCGTCGTCCTCGCCCAGATAGGCGCGGATGACATCCGGGTTGGCCTTGATCTCGGCGGGCGTGCCCTCGGCGATCTTGCGGCCGTAGTCGAGGACCACGATGTGGTCGGAAATGCCCATGACCACGCTCATGTCGTGTTCGATCAGAAGGATGCCGGCGCCGTAATCGTCGCGGATCATCAGTAGCAACGTGTTGAGTTCCGCCGATTCGCGCGGGTTCAGCCCTGCCGCCGGCTCGTCGAGGCAGAGCAGCGCCGGCCCGGTGCACATGGCCCGCGCGATCTCCAGCCGGCGCTGGTCGCCGTAGGGAAGCGAGCCCGCCGGCTCGTCCGCCCGCGCCAGAAGGCCGGTGCGGTCGAGCCAGAAGCGCGCCCGCTCGATCGCCTCGCGCTCGGCGGCGCGATAGCTGGGCCAGCCGACCAGGCCGAGCAGGCTGTAACCGCTAGCGACCATGAGGCGGTTGTGCTGGGCGACCAGCAGGTTCTCGAGCACCGACATGCCGGCGAAGAGCCGGATGTTCTGGAAGGTGCGGGCGACGCCGGCGGTCTGGGTGATGCGGAAATCGTCGAGGCGTTCCAGCAGATAGGCCTTGCCGGTCTCGTGGCGGGTCAGGGTCAGGCGCCCGACGGTCGGCTTGTAGAAGCCGGTCAGGCAGTTGAACACCGTGGTCTTGCCGGCGCCGTTCGGGCCGATGACGGCGGTGATCTGGCGCTTCTGCGCCTCGAAGGAGACGTCGTTGATCGCCGTCAGCCCGCCGAAGCGCATGGTCAGGTGCTCGACCTGGAGCAGGGGTGCGCTCATCGCGTCACCCCCTTGCGGCCGTGCAGCAGGACTGTGGGATCGCGATGGGCCAGCAGCCCGCGCGGCCGCCACACCATGATCAGCACCATGCCGAGGCCGAACACCAGCATGCGGTATTCGGCCAGGCCGCGGAACGCCTCGGTCAGGCCGATGACCAGGATCGCGGCCAGCGCCACGCCCAACTGGCTGCCCATGCCGCCCAGCACGACGATCGCCAGGATCATGGCGGATTCGAGGAAGGTGAAGCTCTCGGGCGAGACGAAGCTCTGGGTCGTGGCGAAGAAGGAGCCGGCGAAACCGGCGAACATGGCGCCGATGGCGAAGGCCGTCAGCTTGGTGTTGGTCGGGTTGATGCCAAGGGCCCGGCAGGCGATCTCGTCCTCGCGCAGCGCTTCCCAGGCCCGCCCCACCGGCAGGCGGCGGATGCGGATGGTGAAGACATTGACGATAAGCGCCAGCACCAGGATCAGGTAGAAGAAGAAGATCGAGCGGTGCAGCGGCGAAAACTCGATGCCCATCAACTGGTGGAAGGGCACCACGCCCTCGGGCGCATTGCGGACGAAAGGATGGCCGAAGAAGGTCAGCCGCGGGATCGAGCCGATGCCGTTCGGCCCGCCCGAGAACGAAGTCCAGTTGAGGAGGACGATGCGGATGATCTCGCCGAAGCCAAGCGTCACGATGGCGAGATAGTCGCCGCGCAGGCGCAGCACCGGGAACCCCAGCAGGACGCCGAAGCTGGCGGCCAGCAGCCCGGCGATCGGCAGCGCGCCCCAGAAGCCGAAGCCATGGTCTTTGGACAGCAGGGCATAGGTATAGGCCCCGACCGCATAGAAGGCGACATAGCCGAGGTCCAGCAACCCGGCGAGGCCGATCACGATATTGAGGCCCCAGGCCAGCATCATATAGGTGAGCACCCGGATCGCCGTATCCAGTATATAGGAATTGGCGAAGGGCATCAGCGGCAGCAGCAGCGCCGCGACCAGCAGCAGCGCGCCGAGCCCCTTGGTGAACAGCCGGCGCAGGCGCTCCGCCCTGGCGTCGTCCTCGTCGGTCGGGGCCCGGGCCATGGCGGCGCGATGCGCCCCGACCTGGCCCGCGACGCCCCGCAGCACCAGGGCGACGCCGGCCGCGACCGACAGCACCTGCAGCAGGCCCGCCGGCCAGGGCAGCAGGAAGCCGGCGGCGATAAGCGCCGCGCCGATGCCATAGGCCGGCACCGGCAAGCCGCGCTCGCCGAGCGCCAGGCCGAGCCGGCCGAAGAAGACGAGGACGATGCCGATCGCGACCTCGGTGAAGCGGAGATCGACGGTCAGCTGCCCGCCCCGGTCGAGGGTCTGCAAGCCGACGATGGGCCCGGCCAGGGCCATGGCGACGAGGGCGACCAGGGCCGCATCCCGGAGCGCCGCCAGCGGCGGGCTGAGCGCCACCCGGGCGCCGCCGATCGAAGCGTGAGCGACGGCCATGGTCACACCTTCTCGATTTCGGGCCGGCCGAGCAGGCCGGTCGGGCGGAAGATGAGCACGAAGACGAGGATGGTGAAGGCCGCCACATCCTTGTATTCGACCGAGAAATAGGCCGACCACAGCGCCTCGATCAGCCCGATCAGAAGCCCGCCGAGCACCGCCCCGGGCAGGGAGCCGATGCCGCCGAGCACGGCCGCGGTGAACGCCTTCACCCCGGCGAGGAAGCCGATATAGAAGTCGATCACGCCGTAATAGAGGGTGACCATCATGCCGGCGACGGCGGCCAGCGCCGCGCCCATGACGAAGGTCATCGAGATCGTGCGGTCGACGTCGACCCCGATCAGCGACGCCATGGTGCGGTCCTGCTCGCAGGCGCGCTGGGCCCGGCCGAGGCTGGTGCGCGTGATCAGATAGGTGAAGCCGACCATGAGGGCGATGGTCAGCACCACGATGAAGACCTGGAGGTAGGACAGGGTGACGGTGAAACCGTCCGCGCTGGTCATCAGCTCGAAACCGCCGCGGATCACCGGCGCGATCGGCTTCGGCCGCGCGCCCTGGGCGATCTGGACATAGTTCTGCAAGAAGATGGAGACGCCGATGGCCGAGATCAGGGGCGCCAGCCGGAACGACCCGCGCAAGGGCCGATAGGCGATGCGCTCGATCGACCAGCCGTAGAGCGCGGTGATCGCCATCGCCAGGAGCAGGACGAGGAACAGCGCGAGCGGCACCCAGGTGAGCCCGACCAGGCCCATGACGATGATGCCGATGAGGGAGACGAAGGCCCCGATCATATAGACCTCGCCATGGGCGAAGTTGATCATGCCGATGATGCCGTAAACCATCGTGTAACCGATGGCGATCAGGGCGTAGACCGAACCGAGGGTGATGCCGTTGATCAGCTGCTGAACCAGATATTCCATGGCTCAGCCCCCTTTGCCGCAAGGCCGGCAGGACGCAAACGACAGCTCAGGACAGGAACGGGCATCGCCCGCCGCCAGGTAGATCCGCAAATTCCAACCCCCATCGGAAGAGCCCCGTTCGGCTGTCGCTCTTATTGCCGGGGCCGATTGATGGAAAACGTTAGCGCCCATTTCCGCCTGCCGCAATCGCGCTGCTGCGATTGGATCGAGACAATCGGCCGAAGGTCGCAGGGCCGGAGGTCGGTGTCGCAAGACGGCAAGCCCGGGCCACCCCCGCCCCGAATCGCCTTTCACGATTCGTTAGAGCTTTTGCCCTATAAACAAAACCGTCAGCGTACCCTCGTCGAAAACGCCGCCCGTCCCCCCCCCGATGGCGGCGACGATGGCCGATCATCCCCCTTTCGGCCTTCGGGAAGCCCGGCAGTGCCCCCCGCTGCCGGGCTTTCTCGTCTTCTCCGGTTCCGGCGTTCCCGGGCTTGCTTGTGCGCCGCATCTGTCCCCAAACTGTAACGGACATAAGCGGGAGGGGGCCCATGCAGAAAGATGCGCGCGGCAACGACGTCACCACCGACAATCCCGCGGCCGTTTCGGCCATCAACCGCATGATCGAGCAATGGCTGGGCTATGGCCAGTCGGCCAGCGTCATCTTCGAGGGTGTCGCGGCCGATCCCCGCTGCGTGATGGCGCAGGTGCTGGGCGCCGTGCTCAACCTCTTCCTCGAATCCGCCGCCGGGCGGCGGGCGGCCCGGCCCTTCCTGGCCCGGGCGCGCCAGCAGGTCGAGAAGGCGACAAGGCGCGAGCAATTGTGGCTGCTGGCGGTCGAAGCCTGGGCCAAGGGCGATACGGATCTCGCCATCCGCCTGCATCTCGATATCGCCGCCCATTGGCCGGGCGACCTCGCCAGCGTCAAGCTCTGCCAGCATCACCAGTTCAACCAGGGCGATGCGGCCGGCATGCTGGCGCTGTCCGAAGCCACGCTGCCGGCCAGCCGCGACGATCCCCATGCCCATGGCATGCGCGCCTTCGCCCTGGTCGAGAACCACCGGCTGCGCGAGGCGGAAGCCGCCGGCCGCCACGCCGTCGACCTGCGCCGGCGCGAACCCTGGGCCCATCACGCCGTCGCCCATGTCCTGGCTGCCGAGGGCCGGATCGACGAGGGCATCGACTGGCTGGAAAGCCATGCCGACAGTTGGGACGACTGCAATTCCTTCATGCTGACGCATAATTGGTGGCATCTCGCCCTGATGCATCTCGATCGCGACGATGCCGGCGCCGCCCTGGCGCTCTATGACACGCGCATCTGGGGCGTCTGGAAGGATTGCGCCCAGGACCAGGTCAATGCCGCCGCCCTGCTGTGGCGGCTGGAGACGCGGGGCGTCAACGTCGGCCACCGCTGGCACGATCTGGCGCGCCATGTCGCCGCGCGCGAGATCGATCACATCGAGCCCTTCCTCGATCTTCACTACCTGATGGCCTTGCTGCGCGGTGCCGGCCCGGCCCAGGCCGAGCGTTTCCTGGCCAGCCTGACCGCCCAGGCGCCGCTGGCCAAGCGCCACCGCCAGCGCGACTGGACCGGCGTCGCCCTGCCGCTGGCCGCCGGCCTTGCCGCCCGCGCCCGGGGCGACCATGGCACGGCCGCCGCCGCCTTCGCCGCCGCCCTGCCCGGCCTTGCCCGCATCGGCGGCAGCAACGCCCAGCGCGACCTGTTCATCGAATGCTGGATCGACAGCGCGCTGCGGGCCGGGGCGACCGCAGGCCTTGCCCCGGTGCTGGCGGAGCGGGCACGGCGGCGCCCCACCGTCGCCCGCCATTTCCGCGACCTCGCCCATCTCGCCCGCATCGAGGGCGCCATTCCCCGCGCCATCGACGCCGAACACCGGGCCGAGGCCCTGGCCCGCAGCTACGCCGTGTAACCCCCCTCGCCCCGCTTGCGGGGAGAGGGCGGGGTGAGGAGCAGACCGCTGCCCCCGCATGCCATCCCCAAACGAAACGGGCCGCCCTTTCGGAGCGGCCCGTCGCTTGGGTCGAAGCCGCGGTCAGAGCTTCTTCACTTCATCCAGGAACTTGGCCACTTCGCCGCGCATCAGCGCCGCCTGATCGGCCAGCGAGATGGCACCGCTGGCGACCTTCGAGACCGCAGCACCGGATTCGCTGGTCGCCTGGCTCAGCGCGGCGACATTGTTGGTCACTTCGCGAGTGCCGCCCGCCGCTTCCTGGACGTTGCGGCTGATCTCGTGGACGGCGCTGCCCTGTTCCTCGACCGCGGCGGCGATGGCGCCGGCGATTTCGTTGATCTGGCTGATGGTCTGGGTGATCGCGGTGATCGCCCCGACCGCGTCGTGGGTCGCGCCCTGGATCGAGGTGATCTGGCCGGCGATTTCCTCGGTCGCCTTCGCCGTCTGGTTGGCGAGGTTCTTCACCTCCGAGGCGACGACGGCAAAGCCCTTGCCGGCCTCGCCGGCGCGGGCCGCCTCGATCGTCGCATTGAGGGCGAGGAGGTTGGTCTGGCCGGCGATATCGTTGATCAGCTTCACGACGGCGCCGATCTTCTCGGACGCCTCGGCCAGGCCCTTCACGGTGACATTGGTCTTTTCCGCCTGGGCGACCGCGGCCTGGGCCACGGTCGACGACTGGGTCGCCTGGCGGCCGATCTCGGCGACCGAAGCGGCCAGTTCCTCGGTCGCGGCGGCGACCGTCTGGACGTTGGACGAGGCTTCGTCGGCATTGGTGGCGATGGTTTCCGACTGGGCGACGGTTTCCTGCACCACCGCGGCCATGACATCGGCGGCCGAGCGCATTTCATCCGCCGAGCCGGCGACCGATTCGACCGCCGTCTTCACGTTGCGCTCGAAACTGTCGATGACCTCGACCGTCTTGGTCACGATCGACCAGGTCACCATCGGGCCGATATAGGAACCGTCGTCGTCCATGATGGCGGAGACCCGCAGGTCCAGGGTCTCGGGCCCGAGCCTGATCTTGGCATTGTGCGGCAGGTTGCGCGGGTCGGCCAGCAGGCGGCGCTGGTGCGACGGGTTCTTGTGGAAAATGTCGATGCAGGTGCCGAGCGCGCGGTCGGCCTTGATCGGCAGCAGGTGTTCGACCGCCCTCAGCGTCGTGGTCGAGGTGCGGTTGATATAGTTGATTTCCAGCGTGTCCTTGTCCGCGGTCATCACATTGATGGGCATGTCGTCCATCATGCGCATCAGCAGCTTGGTCTGCTGCTCCTTCTTCACGAAGTCGGTGATGATCGACCAGGTCAGCATCGGACCGATATAATTGCCCTGGACGTCGCGGATCGCGGAGACCTGAAGGTCCAGGATCTCGGGCCCGAGCTTGATGCGGGCGCGATGCGGCAGGTTCTTCGGGTCGGACAGCATGCGGCGCTGGTGCGCCGGATTCTTGTGGAAGATATCGATGGAGCGGCCGAGCAGTTGATCGGCCTTCGCGGGCAGCAGGTGTTCGAGCTTGCGCAGGGTCTCGACCGAGGTCCGGTTCATATAGGTGATCGAGAAATCCTTGAGTTCGCACATCATGACATTGACCGGCATGGCATCGAGCATCTGCTTCAATGCCGCCAGCTCGCCCTTCACTTCGGCGAGCGAGCCTTCGGCCGCGGTCGCGGCTGACTTGGCGGAGGCGAGTTCAGCCTCGAATTCCCTACGGCGCGTTGCAAACATCTTGGGGCCCTCTTGGACGATTGTCCCGCATGCATTGATGCCCGACATCGTGATCCGTATTCCCTAATTATTGGTAAGCTGCGGCGCCCCGACCAACCGAACCCGAGGCTGTATGTCACTTTCCCTTGCCGAAACCGTCGCCGCCATCGCGGCCGACATGGCCGGCCGTACCGAACGCGGCAAGGTCGCGACCTATATCCCGGAACTGGCCGGCGTCGATCCCGGGCAATTCGGCATCGCGGTCGTCGATGCCGAGGGCACCCTTACGGCGGCGGGCGATTCGGAGACGCCCTTCTCGATCCAGAGCGTCTCCAAGGTCTTCACCCTGACGCTGGCGCTGGGCAAGGTGGGCGATACCCTGTGGAACCGGGTCGGGCGGGAGCCGTCGGGCAATGCCTTCAACTCGATCACCCAGCTCGAATACGAGAAGGGCATCCCGCGCAATCCCTTCATCAATGCCGGCGCCATCGTCGTCGCCGATGCCATCCTGGCCGGCCATACGCCCAAGGTGGCGCTGGGCGAGATCCTGCGCTTCCTGCGCTTCATCGCCGACGACGAGGACATCCACATCGACCAGAAGGTCGCCCGCTCGGAACAGGACACCGGCTTTCGCAACGCCGCGCTGGCCAATTACCTGCGCGCCTTCGGCAATCTGCGCGCCCCGGTCGAACAAGTGCTGGGGGTCTATTTCCATCATTGCGCCATCGCCGTGACCTGCCGCCAACTGGCCCTGGCCGGCCGCTACCTGGCCTTCGGCGGGCGCCATCCCACCGCCGGCGGCCGGGTGGTGTCGGCGGGCCGGGCCAAGCGCATCAACGCCCTGATGCTGACCTGCGGCCATTACGACGGCTCGGGCGACTTCGCCTTCAAGGTCGGCATCCCCGCCAAATCCGGCGTGGGCGGCGGCATTCTCGCCGTCGTCCCCGGCAAGGCCGCCATCGCCGTCTGGTCGCCCGGGCTGGACGCCCAGGGCAATTCCGTCTTGGGATCGGCGGCGCTGGAGATCCTGTCCCAGCGCATGCAATGGTCGGTGTTCGGGGCGTGAGCCCGCCCGAAACGGTCGGGGCCCGACCTAGCCGATACGGCTATGGAGCACTTCTTTCCTCCGGCCAAAATTGATCGTCTATAATTTTCTCGAACGACCAAGGGCATTTGGCCGGAAAGGTTATCTCCGGCAGACCGGTTTCATCCGCAGCCAGGATCAAGGCATTGCCATAGGCCTGTTCGATGACTTCCGGGACTCTCGATTTCAGGCTGGGATTGTCCTTAAGGTGAACCGCGAGATCGCGCCGCTGCACCCTGATGGTCGCTTCCCAGGAAGACCCCCGCCGTACAGGCTGAAACTGCCATTTCAGCAAGTGCAGGAACAATATGGCGAGACGATTTGCCAATTCCCGCTTTTCGGTCTTGCCCATGCTCTCGATTTCCTCGGCGATATTCTCAATGTCGGCCGCCGCCAGCTTCCCGGCACGCAGAAGGGCAGCCTGTTCATTGGCCCAGGCATAAAAATCGCGATCATAGAGACCGGATTTCGAAGAGGAGGGTGGCATATCTCGATTTCCTCCAGAGACGCCGCAACAGTTTACAACGGTCGGGCCCCGGGGGCACATCGCATGTCGAATGAGCTGGCGAAGGGCTTGAAGAGCCGGCCCCTCGGGCCCGGCTCTTCATCATCGCGGCAGGACGGTCAGCCCCGGCGTTCGACCATCATCTGCTTGATGCCGGCGATCGCCTTGGCCGGGTTCAGGCCCTTGGGGCAGGTGTTGGCGCAATTCATGATGGTGTGGCAGCGATAGAGGCGGAACGGGTCCTCGAGATTGTCGAGGCGCTCGCCCGTGCCTTCGTCGCGGGTGTCGACCAGCCAGCGGTAGGCCTGGAGCAGGATCGCCGGGCCGAGATAACGGTCGCCGTTCCACCAGTAGCTGGGGCAGGAGGTGGAGCAGCAGGCGCAGAGGATGCATTCATAGAGACCGTCGAGCTTTTCGCGGTCGTCCTTCGATTGCAGCCGCTCGCGCGTCGGGGCCGGGGTCTCGGTCTGCATCCACGGCTTGATCGAGGCGTATTGGGCGTAGAAATGGGTCAGGTCGGGGACCAGATCCTTCACCACCGGCATATGCGGCAGCGGATAGATCTTGACCTCGCCCTTCACGTCCTCGATCGCCTTGGTGCAGGCGAGCGTATTGCCCCCGTCGATGTTCATCGCGCAGGAACCGCACACCCCCTCGCGGCAGGAGCGCCGGAAGGTGAGGCTCGGGTCCAACTCGTTCTTGATCTTGATCAGGGCGTCCAGGACCATGGGCCCGCATTGATCGAGATCGACCTCGTAAGTGTCGAGGCTGGGGTTCTTGCCGGTGTCCGGGTCGTAGCGATAGACCTTGAACGCCTTCACGCGCTTGGCGCCCTTCGCGGCCTTCACCGTCTTGCCGGTGCCGACCCTCGAATTCTTGGGCAGTGCGAATTCAACCATTGGCCTTGCCTTTCGTAATCCCGCCGGTCGCGCTCAGTAAACGCGCGGGCGCGGCGTGATGTATTCGATTTCGTCGGTGAGCGTGTAGGTATGGACCGGACGGTAGTCGAGGGCGACATTGCCCTGCTCGTCGGCCCAGGCCAGCGTGTGCTTCATCCAGGTTTCGTCGTCGCGATTGGCGAAATCCTCGCGGGCGTGGGCGCCGCGGCTTTCCTGGCGGTTGGCGGCGCCGGTCATGGTGACCAGGGCCTGGCGCAGCAGGTTGTCCAGTTCCAGGGTTTCCATCAGGTCGCTGTTGTAGATCACCGAACGGTCGGTCACGCCGACGTCCGACCACAGGTCCCAGACTTCCTTGATCAGGCCCTTGCCCTCGTCGAGCACGTCGCCGGTACGGAACACCGCGCAATTGTTCTGCATCACCCGCTGCATCTTAGCCCGGATGACCGCGGTCGGCGTGCCGCCCTTGGCGTTGCGCAAGCCGTCGAAGCGGCTGAGCGCCGGCTCGGCCGAATCCTTGGCCAGGTCGCGCTGGGATTCGCCCGGCTTCACGATCTCGGCGGCGCGGATGGCGGCGGCGCGGCCGAACACCACGAGATCGATCAGCGAGTTGGAGCCGAGGCGGTTGGCGCCATGGACCGAGACGCAGGCCGCCTCGCCGATCGCCATCAGGCCGGGGATCACGTGATCCGGATTGCCGTCCTTCAGGGTCACGACTTCGCCGTGATAATTGGTCGGGATGCCGCCCATGTTGTAGTGGACGGTGGGCAGCACCGGGATCGGCTGCTTGGTGACGTCGACGCCGGCGAAGATCTTGGCCGATTCCGAAATGCCCGGCAGGCGCTCGTGCAGGATCTTCGGGTCGAGATGTTCGAGGTGCAGGTAGATATGGTCCTTGTTCGGACCGACGCCGCGCCCCTCGCGGATCTCGATGGTCATGGCGCGCGAGACGACGTCGCGCGAGGCCAGGTCCTTGGCCGACGGCGCATAGCGTTCCATGAAGGCTTCGCCGTTGGAATTGCGCAGGATGCCGCCTTCGCCGCGGGCACCCTCGGTGATCAGGCAGCCCGAGCCGTAGATGCCGGTCGGGTGGAATTGCACGAATTCCATGTCCTGCAGGGGCAGGCCAGCGCGCAGCACCATGCCGCCGCCGTCGCCGGTGCAGGTATGGGCCGAGGTCGCCGAGAAATAGGCGCGGCCATAGCCGCCGGTGGCCAGCACGACGATCTTCGCCCGGAAGCGATGGATCTTGCCGTCGTCGAGGCACCAGGCGACGACGCCCCGGCACTCGCCGTTCTCCATGATCAGGTCGAGCACGAAATACTCGATGAAGAACTGGGCGTCGAAGCGCAAGCTCTGCTGGTACAGCGTGTGCAGGATGGCGTGGCCGGTCCGGTCGGCGGCGGCGCAGGTGCGCTGGGCCTGGCCCTTGCCGAAATGGGTGGTCATGCCGCCGAAGGCGCGCTGGTAGATCTTGCCCTCGGGCGTGCGCGAGAAGGGCACGCCGTAATGTTCCAGTTCGACCACCGCCGCCGGAGCCTCGCGGCACATGTATTCGATGGCGTCCTGGTCGCCCAGCCAGTCCGACCCCTTGACGGTGTCGTACATGTGGAAGCGCCAGTCGTCCTCGCCCATGTTGCCGAGAGCGGCGGAGATGCCGCCCTGCGCCGCCACGGTGTGGGAGCGGGTGGGGAACACCTTGGTGATACAGGCGGTCTTCAGACCGCGTTCCGCCATCCCGAAGGTGGCGCGGAGACCGGCGCCGCCGGCGCCGACGACCACGACGTCGAACGTATGGTCCGTGATTGCATAAGCCTGGGGCATGACGTCACTCAGATCGCGATTTTGAGGATCGAGAAAACGGCCGCGGCACCAAGCACGACGGTCGCGAAATTCACCAGCATGGAAACGATCAGCTTGGTCGATTCCGCGTGGATATAGTCTTCGATGACGACCTGGGCCCCGAGTTTCAGGTGCCAGAAGCCGACCCCGACGAAGAGGCCGAGCAGCACGGCGACGAGCGGCTGCGCCACCCAGCCGACGAAGACTTCATAGGGGCTGCCGGCCAGCACGACGAGGCTGGCGACGAACCAGATGGTGAGCGGCACCAGGGCGATGGCCGAGACGCGCTGCAACCACCAGTGATGGGTGCCGTCCTTGGCCGAGCCGAGGCCGCGGACGGCGCCGAGCGGCGAACGAAGGGAGCTACGGGGGGAAGCCATGGTTGCGACCTCAGAAAATATAGGCGGCCAGCCAGACGATCACGGTAAGCGCGACCGACCCGGCGACGACGGCGAGCGACGCCTTGTGCGAGACCTGCTTGTCGAAGCCCCAGCCCGCGTCCCAGAACAGGTGGCGCAGGCCGTTCAGCAGGTGGAAGCAAAGCGCCCAGGTGAAGCCGAACAGGATGATAAGGCCGACGAAGGAGCCGGCGAACCACTGGAAGGTGGCATAAGCATCGGGGCCCGACGCGGCGGCGACCAGCCACCAGGTGAGCAGCAGCGTGCCGAAGCCGAGGCCGACGCCGGTCGCGCGGTGCGTGATCGAGGCGAGGGCGGTCAGCGGCAGTCGGTAGACCTGGAGATGCGGCGAAAGCGGACGCTCGAATTGAGCCATCGCTGGTCCTCATTCTGTTGGGTCGAACCCCAGCCCGACCTTTGGTTGCCCCCCGTGGGGGGCCGATACGCGGCGGGCCAGGGCGGCCCGCCAAACGGCCTGATACTAAAGGCGGATCACCGCCAGTCAACGAAACCTAAGTCAAAAGTGGAAGCAGCGCTTCCAGGGCCACCCCGGCGGGCGCCGGGATGGCGATACACGTTCAGCGGCGCGGGATCAGCACCCAATAGTCGAAGTCGAGCACGACATGCTCGCCCGACTCGGGGAAATCCGCCGCCGGCAGGTTCTTGGTGGCGACGAGGCGAAGGCGCAGCGCGCCCACATCCCTGCGCCCCGGGATCTCGGCCTTGTCCTTCACTTCCGACCACGCGAACAGCGTGTCGCCGGCGAAGGTCGGGGCCGCATGGCGCCCGCCGTTGATCGCGGCGATGAAGAGCGCATTGCCGAGGCCGTTGAACGACAGCGCCCGCGCCAGCGAGATGACGTGGCCGCCGTACATCAGGCGCCGGCCGAAACGGCCGTCCTTCTCGGTGAACTGGTTGAAGTGGACGCGCGCCGTATTCTGGTAGAGGCGCGTCGCCATCATGTGCTCGGCTTCCTCGATGGTCATGCCGTCCACATGGTCGATCTTCTCGCCGACGGCGTAATCGTCCCAGAGATGGGGCGAGCCCGACAGCACGCTATCGAAGGTCGAAAGGTCGAGGCCGGCCGGCACGGTCAGGAACTCGGGCGAGACCACCGGGGCGAGGTCGGGGACCACCGCTTCGGGCGCCGGGCTCGCCTTGTCGCGCTTCCTGACCATGACCCAGCGGTAATAGTCGAGCACGAGGTCGCCGGCATCGTCGCGGCCGACGGAGCGGACATAGACCGTGCCCGTCTCCTTGTTCGAATTTTCCTTGAGGCCGGCGACCGTCGAGGTGGTCGACAGCGTCGTCCCCGGCGCCACCAGCTTGTGGAAACGCCCCTGGGCGTAGCCGAGGTTGGCGACCGCGTTCAGCGAGACGTCCGGCACCGTCTTGCCGAAGACGACATGGAAGGTGAGCAGGTCGTCGACCGGCGCCCCCGCCAGCCCGATCGCCCGGGCGAAGGCGGCCGACGACTGGGCGACGAAACGGCTGCCGGTCAGCGCGGTATAAAGCGCGACATCGCCCTCGGTCACGGTGCGCGGGGTCGCGTGCACCAGCTCCTGGCCGACCTTGAAGTCCTCGAAGAAATTGCCTTTGGCGGTCTTGGGGGCGGTCTTGGTGCTCATCGCCTCACCCCCGCGCCGCGATGGCGTCGGCCAGCGCCACGATGCGCTTGGCATTGTCGACATGCAGGTTCTCGATCAGCTTGCCGTCGACCAGGACCACGCCCTTGCCCTCGGCTTCCGCCGCGGCGAAAGCGTCGATGATCTTGCGCGACCAGGCGATTTCCGCCTCCGACGGCGCGAAGACCTCATTGGCGCCCTCGACCTGATTGGGATGGATCAGGGTCTTGCCGTCGAAGCCGAGTTCGACGCCCTGGAGGCACGAGGCGCGATAGCCCTCCTCGTCCTTGAGGTCGAGATAGACGCCGTCGAGGATGCTGAGGCCATAGGCCCGGGCCGCCAGCATGGTGATGCCGAGCGAGGTCAGCATCGGCAGGCGCAGCGGCGTATGGCGCGAATGCAGGTCCTTGGTCAGGTCCGAGGTGCCCATGACGAAACAGGTGAGGCGCTTCGACGCGGCCGCGATCTCCGCCGCGCGCAGGATGCCGAGCGGGGTCTCCATCATCGCCCAGATCGTGGTCGTGGCCGGGGCGCCCGCCTCGTTCAGCAGGGCTTCCGCCTTCAGGATGGTCGCCGCATCCTCGACCTTGGGCAGGAGGATGGCATCGGGGCCGAGCGGCGCCAGGACCTTGATATCGTCCAGGCCCCAGGGGGTTTCGAGGCCGTTGGTGCGGACGACGACTTCGCGGAAGCCATAGCCGCCGGTCTTCAGGGCCTCCGCGATCTGGGTGCGGGCCAGGTCCTTGGAATCCGGCGACACCGCATCCTCGAGATCCAGGATCAGGCCGTCCGCCGGCAGGCTGCGGGCCTTGTCGAGCGCGCGGGCATTCGCCCCCGGCATGTAGAGAACAGAGCGGCGCGGCCGGACAGTGCTCATGATTTCCCCATCGATCGGAAATAAATTGCGAAATTGGCGCCGACTATAGTCAGGCCTGGACGACAGGCAAGGTCGCAACGCAGCAATTTTACCGCTTAGCGAAAGCAGGCTGGCCTTCGAACCGGTCCGCGCCCAAGCTGGCGGCCATGTCGGCCCCGATCGTCCTCTCCATCCAGTCCCGAGTCGCCCACGGCCATGTCGGCAATTCGGCCGCGGTCTTCGTGCTGCAATCGCTCGGCTGCGAGGTGATCGAGGTCCCGACCGTGCTGCTTTCCGCCCATCCGGGCTACGGCCCGCCGGGGGGCGGGGCCCTGCCGGTCGAATTGTTGCGCGGGGTGATCGACGGGCTGGAACGGATCGGCATGCTTGCCCGCATCGATGCGGTGATCGTCGGCTTTCTCGGCACGGTCGAGACCGGCCATCTGGCGGCCGACGCCATCCGCCGGGTGCGGGCGGCCAATCCGGCGGCCCTGGTGGTGATCGATCCGGTGATCGGCGACCGGGACGGCGGGCGCTATGTCCGCGACGGCATCGCCGAGGTCTTCCGCGACCACCTGATCCCGCTGGCCGACGCGGTGAAGCCGAACCACTTCGAACTGGAATATCTGGCCGGGCGGCCGCTCCCGGACCTTGCCGCCGCCCTTGGGGCCCTGGACGCCCTGAAGGTGCCGGTCGCCGTCGCGACCTCGCTGGAATTGCCGGAGGGCGATCTCGGCACCCTGGCCCTGGTCGGGGGCACGGCCTGGCTGGCCCGCACCCGGCCCGCCGCCGATCCGCCCCACGGCCTCGGCGACTCGCTGGGCGCGGCGCTGGCGGCCCATATGAGCGCGGGCGAAACCGCCCTGACCGCCCTCGGCCGGGCCATCGGCATGGTGGAAGCCCTGATCGGTGCCGCCCGCAGCCTGGGCCGGGCGGAACTGCCGCTGATCGAGGCGGCGAGCCTGATCGCCGGGGCGCCGCCGAAGCGGCTGGAACGGCTCGCCATCCCACCCCGGTGATGGGCCCGGTGACGGGAAAGGCTTATTCTTCGGCCGTGGGGGCCTTTTCCGGCTCGGCCTTCTTGGCGATGCCGTCGAGCTGGCGCTGCATCGCCTCGATCTGGGCGCGCAGGGCCGAGATTTCGGTTTCCGAACCGCCGGCGACCGGCGCCATGGACGGCAGTTCCCCGGTCGGATTGTCGCCGGTCGCGGCGCGCAGCGCGGCGAAGGGCGAGAAGGCGCGGATCGCGCGCTCGAACAGCTGGAAATTCTGCCGCGCCAGTTCCTCGAAGGTGCGCAGCGGGTTCTTGCCCGAGAACGCCTCGGAGATCACGCTCTTCACCTGCTCCTGGTTCTTGGCGAAGGATTCCATCGACAGTTCGAGATAATTCGGCAGCACGCCCTGAAGCTGGTCGCCATAGAAGCGGATGAGCTGGCGCAGGAAGCGGATCGGCAGCAGGTTCTGGCCCTTGCCCTCTTCCTCGAAGATGATCTGGGTCAGCACGGAACGGGTGATGTCCTCGCCCGTCTTGGCGTCATAGACGACGAAATCCTCGCCGTTCTTCACCATCTGGCACAGGTGATCGAGTGTCACGTAACTCGACGTCGCCGTGTTGTAGAGACGCCGGTTGGCGTATTTCTTGATGGTGACGGGCGCTTCGCCAATCGTTTTTTTTGCCACAGCCGTACCAATCGTTCTGGGGGACGTTTCCGCGGCATTCTCGCTTGTTGCGGTGCCGTGACGCAAGCGCCGCGTGAGACCGAAGGCGCAGCAAAGCGGTTGCGGGGCCGCGACTAATTTCTCGTTTACCGCCGTTGGCCGGTCATGCAATGTGGCGCCGCGACGGCCGGAAAGCCGCCCGAAATATTCAGATGAAGGCACCAGGCGAACCCCGCGCGGTGCCGCAGCAGATCTGGGAGAGAACACATGACCGACGTTGTCATCGTCGCCGCTGCCCGTACTCCGGTCGGCTCCTTCAACGGCTCGTTCGCCGACGTGCCGGCCCATGTCCTCGGCCAGACGGTGATCACCGAAGTGCTGAAGCGCGCCAATGTCGCGCCGGCGGATGTTTCCGAAGTCATCCTCGGCCAGATCCTCGCCGCCGGCCAGGGCCAGAACCCGGCGCGCCAGGCCACGGTCAACGCCGGCCTGCCGGTCGAAGTGCCGGCCTGGGGCATCAACCAGCTGTGCGGCTCGGGCCTGCGCGCGGTCGCCCTCGGCTTCCAAGCGGTGAAGAACGGCGACTCGGCCATCGTCGTCGCCGGCGGCCAGGAAAGCATGAGCCAGGCCCAGCATGTGGCGCACCTGCGCTCGGGCACCAAGATGGGCGACCTGAAGTTCGTCGACAGCATGCTGAAGGACGGTCTGACCGACGCTTTCTACGGCTACCACATGGGCATCACCGCCGAGAACGTGGCGCGCCAGTGGCAGCTCACCCGCGAGGAGCAGGACGCCTTCGCCGTCGCCTCGCAGAACAAGGCCGAGGCCGCCCAGGCCGCGGGCAAGTTCAAGGATGAAATCGTCCCCGTCACGATCAAGACCCGCAAGGGCGACATCGTCGTCTCGGAAGACGAATACATCCGCAAGGGTGCCACGATCGACGTCATGACCAAGCTGAAGCCCGCCTTCGACAAGGAAGGCACGGTCACGGCCGGCAATGCCTCGGGCATCAACGACGGCGCCGCCGCCGTGGTCCTGATGAGCGCCGAGGAAGCGAAGAAGCGCGGCCTGACCCCGCTCGCCCGCATCGTCTCCTGGGCCCAGGCCGGCGTCGATCCGAAGATCATGGGCACGGGCCCGATCCCGGCCTCGCGCGCCGCGCTGAAGGCCGCCGGCTGGTCCGTCGACGATCTCGACCTGATCGAGGCGAACGAGGCTTTCGCCGCCCAGGCGCTGGCCGTCAACAAGGATCTCGGCTGGGATACCTCGAAGGTGAACGTGAACGGCGGCGCCATCGCCATCGGCCACCCGATCGGCGCTTCGGGCGCCCGCGTGCTCGTCACCCTGCTGCACGAAATGCAGAAGCGCGACGCGAAGAAGGGTCTCGCCACGCTGTGCATCGGCGGCGGCATGGGCGTCGCCCTGACCGTCGAGCGCGACTGATCTCCTTAACCGTCACCCGGCCGGGGCCAAACCCCGGCCGGTCTCTCTGCAGCGAATATAGGGCATTGGAGGAAAACATGGCTCGGGTTGCGGTCGTCACCGGCGGCACGCGTGGTATTGGCCACGCCATTTCCGTCGCGCTGAAGGATGCCGGCTACATCGTCGCGGCGAATTACGCCGGCAACGACGAAGCGGCGGCGAAGTTCAAGGAAGAGACCGGTATCGCGGTCTACAAGTGGAATGTGGCGAGCTTCGCCGAGTGCCAGGAAGGCCTCGCCAAGATCGAGGCCGAACTCGGCCCGGTCGAGGTCGTCGTCAACAACGCCGGCATCACCCGCGACGGCCTGCTGCACAAGATGTCGCTGGAGCAGTGGACCCAGGTCATCGACACCGACCTGAATTCCCTGTTCAACATGACCCGCCCGGTGATCGAGGGCATGCGCACCCGCGGTTTCGGCCGCATCGTCAACATCTCGTCGATCAACGGCCAGAAGGGCCAGGCCGGCCAGACCAATTACTCGGCGGCCAAGGCCGGGCTGATCGGCTTCACCAAGGCGCTGGCCCAGGAAGGCGCCTCGAAGGGCATCACCGTGAACGTGGTGGCGCCCGGCTACATCAACACCGAAATGGTCGCCGCCGTGCCGGAGCCCGTGCTCCAGAAGATCATCGGCCAGATCCCGGTCGGCCGCCTCGGCAAGGCCGAGGAAATCGCCCGCGCGGTGGTCTTCCTCGCTTCCGACGATGCCGGCTTCATCACCGGTTCGACCATCACCGCGAACGGCGGCCAATATTACGCCTGATCACCGCATGACGATGGTGACGACGCGCGGCCCCAGCGGCCGCGCGACGCTTTTGGGCACGGGCGCGATCGCGCTCTGGTCCGTTCTCGCGGTGCTGACCGCGCTGGCCGGCGACCTGCCCCCCTTTCAGATGACCGCCGTCACCTTCGGCATCGGCGGCCTGCTGCTGGCGCTCGCCAATCTGGTGCAGGGCCGGGGCTTCGCGCTCTACCGCCAGCCGGCCGCCGCCTGGGCGGTCGGGCTGGGCGGGCTGTTCGGCTATCACGCCCTCTATTTCACCGCCCTGACCGCGGCGCCGCCGGCCGAGGCCAGCCTCGTCTGCTATCTCTGGCCCTTGCTGATCGTGGTCGGCTCCGCCCTCCTGCCGGGGGAAAGGCTGCGGCCGCTGCATGTGCTCGGCGCCCTGCTCGGGCTGGGCGGGGTCGCCTTCCTGCTCGGGCCGAAGGCGCAATTCTCCCTCGATGCCATGGGCGGCTATCTGGCGGCGCTGGCCGCCGCCGTCACCTGGGCCGCCTATTCGCTGGCGTCGAGGCGCTTTGCCGCGGTGCCGAGCGCCATCGTCGCCGGCTATGCCCTGGGCACCGCCGTGCTCGCCGCCGCTGCGCATCTTCTGTTCGAGACCTGGGTCTGGCCGGCCGGGGCGGGGGCCTGGGCGGCGCTGGCCGGGCTCGGCCTCGGGCCCGTGGGGGCGGCCTTCCTGCTCTGGGATATCGGCATGAAGCGGGGCAATCCCCGGCTGCTCGGCGCCCTCGCCTATGCCGCCCCCCTGGCCTCCACCCTGATCCTGATCGCGACCGGCAAGGCGGAGGCGAGCC